>JAJRQT010000014.1 GCA_024280115.1 Bacteroidota bacterium
ATGCCAGTTAAGAGACCCTCTAATGAAACAACTGTAGAAATTCCTAAGCGGGATTTAGAAAAAACTTTATGGGAAAAAATATCAGGGATTTTTAGTTCAAAGGAACCAGAACTAAAAAATGCAGAGACTGCATTAAAAACCAAAACTGAGCCACAAACAAAATAATAGCGCTTCAATAAATTATTGTCAGGTATAACCTGGTGAAACTGTACATATTACAACCTTAACCGGAGGCATGGTAGCTTAAAAGGGAGTTAGCCCCTCAATCCAAGCACGGAGGATATAAACAAAATCATGAAGGAAACCAATGTTTGAGCAAACCTTTAAAAACATAGATGACATTCTCCACAAAGATGCAGGGTGCGGAAGTGAACTGGATTATGTGGAGCAAACCTCATGAGTGCTGTTTCTAAAATATCTGGATGATCTGGAAAAAGACAAACAGACTGCCGCTGAGCTTTCAGGTAGAAGTTACAGCAAAATCATAGATGAAGAATTCCAATGGTCTAATTGGGCTGCGCCCAAATTAGAAAATGGAAAAATTGATCACAATGCCTTAACAGGTGATGACCTTGCTGATTTTGTCAATGTCAAATTATTTCCCTATCTTAAAAAATTCAAAGCCAATGCCGACAACGCTAATACCATTGAATATAAAATTGGTGAAATTTTCAGTGAGCTAAAAAACAGGATTCAAAGCGGTTACAACTTACGTGAAGTGGTCAACCTGATTGATGAATTGCGTTTTAGAACCCATGCTGAAAAGCATGAAATGAGCCATCTCTATGAAGGAAAAATCAAGAACATGGGTAATGCAGGGCGTAATGGCGGCGAATACTACACACCACGCCCTTTGATTAAAACCACTGTCAAAGTAGTCAATCCACAAATTGGCAATACCATTTATGATGGTGCGGTGGGTTCAGCAGGTTTTTTGGTTGAAGCCTTTGAGTATTTAAACAAAAGCAAAAAACTCTCCACAAAAGACAGCGAAACCCTGCAAAAAAACACCTTTTACGGCAAAGAGAAAAAATCGCTCGCTTACATCATCGGCATTATGAACATGATTTTGCATGGCGTAGAAGCCCCAAACATTATCCACACCAACACCCTTGCGGAAAACCTAGCCGATATTCAAGAAAAAGACCGCTATGACATTGTATTAGCCAATCCGCCCTTTGGCGGTAAGGAAAGAGCCGAAGTACAGCAAAACTTTCCCATCAAAACGGGTGAAACCGCTTTTCTGTTTTTACAGCATTTTATCAAAATTTTAAAAGCTGGTGGTAAGGCAGGCATTGTTATCAAGAATACCTTTTTGAGCAATACCGATAATGCCTCCGTTGCCTTACGCAAAGAGCTGTTAAGCAGTTGCAATCTGCATACGGTATTAGATTTACCCAGCGGTACTTAAACAGGGGCAGGGGTAAAAACCGTGGTGTTGTTTTTTGAAAAAGGCAAAGCCACCACCGAGACCTGGTTTTATCAACTTAATCTGGGCAGGAATTTAGGTAAAACCAATCCACTGAACGAGCAGGATTTGGCTGAGTTTGTGGAATTGCAGAAAACACGGGCGGAGAGTGAGAATTCATGGACGGTTAAAATCAGTGATATTAACCAAAACTCGTTTGATCTTTCAGCTAAAAACCCCAATACGCCCGAAGAAGCCCCGCTACGAAGCCCAGAAGAAATATTAAAAGAAATGGCTGAGTTGGATAAGGAAAGCGGTTTGTTAATGGAAAATTTAAAATTGATAATTAAAAATGAGGGAAGTGATGAAAAATAACTTTCAACTTTCAATTCTCAATTGCCCAAGGGCTGGGAAGAAAAAACGCTGGGTAATGTTTGTGATGTTATTGCGGGACAATCACCAGAGGGAAAGTATTACAATGATAGAGGAGACGGGTTACCATTTTATCAAGGAAAAAAAGAGTTTACTGAGAAGTATATTGGCAAACCCACAAAATGGACAACAAAGATTACAAAAGAAGCTCTTGAAAATGATATTTTAATGTCTGTTCGTGCGCCTGTTGGACCAATAAATTTTGCCACTCAAAATATATGTATTGGTCGTGGACTTGCATCAATAAGAGCAGGAAAATTAATAGACAAAGAGTTTCTATTTAATTTTCTATTGAAACACGAAAACGAAATTGTTGGGAATACTGGAGCTGTATTTAATTCGATAAACAAAACACAAATTGGGGCAATACAAATCCCCATCCCCCCACTCCCCGAACAACAACGCATTGTTGAAATTCTGGATAAAGCCTTTGTAGCGATTGACAAAGCCAAACAGAATGCACAGCAGAATCTTAGAAATGCCAAAGAGGTTTTTGAGAGTTATCTGCAAGGCGTGTTTGATAATGGAAAATTGAAAGTTGAAAATGGAGAGTGGGAAGAGAAAACCTTAAAAGAAGTATCAGAGGATTTTGGAAGAGGGAAATCAAAACATAGACCGAGAAACGATAAAAAATTATACGGTGGTGATTATCCATTTATTCAAACTGGCGATATTAGGAATAGTGAACATTACATAACTGATTAGTAACTGCTCGCCCCCCCTAAAAAAGCAAAAAAAGACTTGACACCTTTTTGAAGAAGATTATTTTGCTTTCTTGTCTTCCCCTAAATTGTCCCCCACAGATCAACACAAGCTCAATGGAGTTCGCTTATTGATCCTCTTCTAATTAGTTTGTCAAAATACCTTTTTTA
>JAJRQT010000015.1 GCA_024280115.1 Bacteroidota bacterium
CCGAATTTTACCATTTTTCTTAATAATGGAACTTTTGCAAAAAACACACTTTTTTTATTCATAAGCTTTCATTTGATGCAAAGCTATGAATATCAGAAACTTACAGAGGTTTCAGCCTCCTTTTTGTCTATTAAGCCAAAATTTCATTCTTTTTAATTGTTAGTTTATTATTTTAAAATTAAGGAATTTATGTTGAATCGATATTATTCCAAAGATTCAAGATAATCTTTGATGGAATACGCAATTGCTTTTCCGAAAATTCTGGCGCCATCCTTTGAAACCTGAATTCCCGATACATTAGCATATGGGAACTCAATGGTGGATGCCAGACTGATGCCCTCAAGCTGGCTTGCCCATTTACTAAATGACATCCCCTTGGTATAATTACTATTTGTATTCCAATTAACCCCAAATGGCAAAAAATCTTTATGGTATATTTTAATTTCACCAAGAGAATTTTCCTCCAATAATTTTGAGAATACTATTTGTTCTTTTTCTATTGTTGAGTCAGAATTTCCAACCAAATAAATAAATTCATTCCCTTTTCCTTTTATCCAGGGGCAATGTACATCTAAGGCTATTTTCATTTTCCCTTCACTCCAAATTGGCACCATTGTTCTTAGTGCCGCAGTTGAGGCATGAATTGATTTATTGACATAATCTCTATTATGGTCTCTGGGGATGCGATTTTTACCTTGCTCACCATTTTCAACTCCATCTTTATCTATAAAAGGAATGAAAAGAAATTCTACATTTTCTCTTAAATATTTCAGGTCTCTTTCATTCAAAATACTTTCAATAATCCCTTCTACCACATAATTCGCCATCATTTCGCATGCATGGTGACGTGCAGTAATTAATACTTTTATCGGAAGTTTATTTGCTGAAGGGATTATTGTAATTTTTTCAATTATTCTTTTTTCAGGAGAAAAACAAAGAGTATCAACTTTTAGCAAATCCTTACTATTTAGTTTCGACAAAAAAACATGTAAATTTTTCTCGGTGTACGGAAAAGCCATACTAAAAAAAGCAATAGTATCTTGCTCACCAAAGGAAAATGAAAAACTGTTATTCTCAACTCTATTCTCACCATACCAAAGCCAAGTTTGGTCATTGTTTATACTGTATGCCGGACTATATTTTGCAAATAGATCGTTGTTGCTAAATTTAAAGCTTATCTTTTTACCAGAAATATTGGAGATCTTAAAATACCAATAAAACCATTTTCCTTCCGTGAACGATAAATCAGGTTCTAACCAAACAGTATCCTCTGATATTTTATTAACAACAATATTACCTCCGGGAAAATCAGAAGAAATTTTTAAATTATTTTGCCCGTTGACATCGCAAATAAAGAATGACTGAATAATCGTCAAAATCACAATTATTGATCTCATACCTGTTTTAGTAACCATTTTATTTATTCAATGAGAGGTTTATTTAATTTTTATTATTTGCAAAAGCCCCTTCTTTGACGATAATGTACCTGCTTCACCAACTGGTGGGTTAACAATCGGATTATTTCTTTATTATTTCCACTCGAAATAAATTTACGCATCATGAATATGTAAAATTTCCATTTAGCTCATTTTTATAAAGTTAAGTAGTTTGGATTGAAATCAAATTGGATATATACAATAAAAACACCTTTTTAAATATCTTTTTCTACATATTATTGTTGCTATATTTTATGAAATAATTCTCAGGGAATCGTTCACGCGCACCAATTAAGAGATAATTTTATTTACTTAAATGAGCTGTCAAGTGATATTATTTATTCGAATCCTTAAATTAGCACACAGACAGAAATCATCATCTATCCATGACTAAATTCACAACCACCTTGCAAAAATTTGATTCCAATCTCTGGGGGCTTCATTTTCCTGTCCCGGAAATCATCGCAAATAAATTTATTAATGGAAACGACAGAAGAGTGATTTGCTGGATCAATGAGGAGATCAGGATTCAAAATGCACTGATGCCATATTCTGAAGGTTATTTTTTATTGTTGAACAAAGACCTGGTAAAAAGACTTAATATCTCTATTGGCGAGGAGATCAATTTGAAATTAGAAAAGGATACTTCGGAATTTGGATTACCAATGCCGGAATCCTTCAGGGCATTGTTGGATCAGGATGAAGAAGGCAATCGGTACTTTGAAGCATTAACACCGGGGAGGAAAAGAAGCCTGATTTATATTGTAGGAAAAGTAAAAAACATCGATAGTCAATTGAATAAAGGCCTGGCTATTTTGCACCATTTAAAATTAGAAGCGGGCAAACTGGATTTTAAAAAATTGAATCAGCTCATTAAAACATATAATCAAAGATCTAAACTGAAATAGCAACATGATAAAGGAATTTGCAGATTTAAAAGATAAAGTGGCCTTTGTCACCGGAGGGTCGGGTGTGATCGGGGGGTCTATGGCAGAAAGCCTGTGCCGCGCTGAAATGAAGGTAATATTGACCTACAGAACCGGAGATGCTGCAATTGAAAAAACTGAAGCTTTGAATAAAATGGGAATGCAAGCCATGGCAATCAAAGTTGATGTAATGGATGAAAAAAGCGTTGAAAAGGCCATGAATATCGCCATTGAAAAATGGGGCAAAATTGATGTATTGGTAAATGCAGCCGGGGGTCATGTTCCCGGTACTGTAATTCCTCCGGATAAATCTGTTTTTGAAGCTTCTCTTGAAGGCATAAAAAAGGTAATGGATCTAAACCTGTTTGGGACTGTGATACCTACCCTGGTAATCGGCAAAAAAATGGCTGAACAAGGATTTGGAAGCATCATCAACATTTCTTCCATGGCTTCATCTCATTCCATCACCCGGGTGTTGGGTTACAGCATGGCCAAAGCAGGCATTGATATTTTTACCAAATGGATGGCCATGGAAGTTGCGACAAAGTACGGAGATGGAATCAGGGTCAATGCTATTGCTCCGGGCTTTTTCATAAGCAAGCAAAATAAGGAGGTCCTTATTGATGAGGATGGCAATTACACCGAAAGAGCAATAAAAATTATTGGTAAAACTCCAATGGCCAGGTTTGGAGACCCAAAAGAACTCAATGGCCTCGTGCATTATCTCGCCAGTGATGCATCAAAATTTGTTACCGGAACCGTGATTCCGGTGGATGGCGGTTTCAGCTCTTACAGCGGAGTATGATGAATTGACTATAAGTATAATCATAATTTGCTCGCATATATCAATCATCAGATAATCATCGTTAGCCCAGTTTAAACGTTATTGGAAGTGTCATTCTGGTATTTACAGGTTTATCATTTTTAAGGCCTGGGTTAAACTCACCCAGCAAGGTAATTACTCTTTCCCCTTCTCTTTGCAAAATTGAAAGCTCATTACTGATTTTGTCCGGAGCATATTCATGAGTGTAACCAATAACAACTATTTCTTTAAATAAATTATACTTGACATCTTCCGCCTTAATATCTTCAATTGTGCCATTTTTGTTTACAGTAAAAGATATATAAACCGTACCCTGCACATTGTTTTTTCTGCCTTCTTTGGGATATTTTATGGATTTTTGAAGTGCTTTATAAAATGCACTATTACCATTTTTGTATTCAGGTAAAACATCAGGAACGGAATATAACTGTTCCGCTGATTGAAAGTTGAAAAACAAAATCATTGCAACTGCCAATAATACCGGCAAAGCAAATACATAATTCATTTTCAACAAGTGATTTGACTTTTGCTTCTTCATCATGATAAATCGTTTTTTTAAGATTGAATAATTAAAATTATTACCCAGATACAGCGCTATTCCTTCATGAGATTTAAGAAGCAATGACTGATACCTGATTTTGTCAAACCCTTTTTTGAGCACTTGCTCATCGGCTAAAAATTCATGTTCTGATTTAAGGTCTTTTTTGAACAGCCAGATAAAAGGATTAAACCAATGAATAATTGATAAAACTTCCACTATGATCATATCTATGCTGTGAAAATAATCTCGGTGGACGTGTTCATGTACAACTAATTCATCATTTTTACCTTTTTCATAATCTGATTGATTAATGAACAGAAGATTGAAAAAGGTAAACGGAGAATGGTTTCCCATCAAAATAACTGCAGTAAATCCGCAGTAATTATTCTTTGGAAATCTCAGATAAAAATAAATCAGGGTAGCTATCCCTGATGCCGAACGAATGGTAAAAACCAAAAGCCCGATTATATAAACGATCGAAAATATGCTTATTGAAGTAGTCGAAGGACTCGAAAAGTATTGATTTTCAATGCCTGAGATGACTACAGGTTTCAGTGCATTCACAAATTGGCTCTTTTCCATTCCAATTATTTGAATGTCAAGAAATGGCATTATAACTGATATTATTATAGAAAGTAAAATGAAAATCCTATTCAGGTTGAAATTTTGTTTATGCCTGACCAACAACCAATAGACTATATAAAAGCAAGCAAGTGATATGCCAGATTGAAGTAGATAGCTTTCCATTTAATTGTCTTTTTTTGATTTTAATTGCTCCTGAAACATTTTAATTATTTCTTCCATTTCACCTGTAGTAAGGTTTTCATTCGATGACAATGAAGAAATCATGCTTTTATAAGAATTTGAAAAATACTTACCAACAAATCTTTGGAGGAAGGAGCCAGTGTACTCTTGCTTTGAAATCAAAGGCGTATATTCATAGGTATTACCTATTGGAGTTTTACTTACGAATCCTTTTTTTTCTAATATTTTAATAATGGTTGCTACTGTTGTATAGGCTGGTTTTGGTTCGCTATATTCTGCAACCACGTTTCTAATCAATCCTTTTTCGATCCTCCAAAGGATCTTCATTATTTGTTCTTCTGCTTTCGTCAATTCCATATTTGTAATTAATAAACCAAATCTACTAATAACTTAGTAGAAATACTAATTACTTAGTAGTTTTTTTGATATTAACACAAAATCAACGTATGCAATTATTAAATAAACACTGAATATTGCATCTCAGTCTGTGGCTCACAGACCGAAAATTTGAATTGTTTAATAGTTCGTGAGCCGCAGACCATGGTTATTAAGTTTATTTTTACTTTAAACCCAATTGCGCTTATACAATTATTGAACAAAACCTCCTTTTAGTCGGTAAATTGAGAAGAAATGATTAAATTCTAGGACACTAAAATTTAATCATCATGAAAAAAAAGATTCATTAAGATTGCGATTTATCCGGGAGATGGAAATCCGCAATTACAGTCCAAA
>JAJRQT010000016.1 GCA_024280115.1 Bacteroidota bacterium
GATACAAATTAATTACCTGGTTAACAAGCGTTTGAGACTTAAATGGGTAACCCTATAGACTTAATAGGAGACCCTTATGAAAGAGCACAACACGACTCTGAAGATTACAGTCGCTGGTTTATGGAGCACGCTTTTGCTTTAGTTCCTGCTCAAGTAAAAATTGCTGAATTTTTAGGAACTTTTAGAGAGTATCCTCAACGACAAAAAGTAGGAAGTTTTAGTTTAGATAAAGTGTTAGAGCAAATGCAAAATGCAAAAACAAACTAAATTTTATTAGTTCTAAAAATCCAAAACCGAGTATTGATTTCCTTGGTTTTGGGTTTTTATATAATCCTTAATAGAGAAAACAAACAACGAAATACCAGCAAAGGCTCATATGTAATTCGAGGTTCATCGTAAATTGAAAATGAATAACTTCGGAATCTCGCACTACGCAGTTGCAAACAAATCAACCTTTCCCAACCGTGGGTAGTAACGACAAAGGAATTAGAACCAACGATGACGGTTCTATGGATATTTATTTTTCTCCTGAGGCCCCTGAAGGGTATGAAAACAATTGGTTACAAACCATACCTGGAAAATCTTGGTTTGTTGTTTTTAGAATGTACGGTCCTCTAGAGCCATTCCTTGATAAATCTTGGAGAATAAGTGAAATTGAATTAGTAAAATAAAAGAATAAATAACACTAATAATAAATACAATTAAAATGAAAAAAACAGCATTAAATTTAAAATTCATTGCAATTTTAGCTGCTGCAGTAATTATTTCAAGTAGCGCAATTGCGCAAAAGCATCACAAAAATGATAAAAACGACAAAAGTTATTACATCCAAGATTGGGATCACCAAGCACCCACGGTAGATGCCTACAATTTTGTACGGGCCGAAACCGATTTGCAATTTAAAGGATATTCCTCTGCACCATTTACATTTGGTCAGTTTACCCATGGTAGAAAAGCCTATGATGTAGATCACCAAGTAACTTTAAGCGGTAACAGAGATACCTTTTACTCCATGGCTGTATTTGATTTGTCAAAATCTGATTTAACGGTTGAGTTGCCAGATTCAAAAGGAAGATATATGACATTAATGCCTGTTTCGCAAAATCATGATGTATATCGTGTATTAAATGCTCCAGGTACTTATACCTTCAAACAATCAGAAATAGGTACACGTTATTTGTTTCTTGCAGTGAGAATTTTAGTGGATCCAAACAGCCCAGAAGATATCAAAACAGTTCATGCGCTTCAGGATGCCGTTGTTGTAACCCAAGCTGACAAAGGAGATGCTTCTGGTCTTCAAGATTGGAACGAAGATGAAATGTTAGCCATGCGTAAAGCATACAATACTTTAGGAAGTGCTGCTTCAAGTCTCTCTAGATTCTTTGGTGAAAAAGATGACAACTCTTATCTTGATAAAGCTATGGGAGTAGCTGTAGGTTGGGGTGGAATGCAGGAAGCAGATGCGAAATATATTACTACTCAAGTTGAAAAAAATGATGGGAAAACAGCTTATACTATTACCGTACCTAAAGAGGTGCCTGTAGATGGATTCTGGTCGGTAACTATTTATAATAAAGAGCGTTTTATGGTTCCTAATGAGTATAACTCTTATGCATTTAACTCGTTAACTTCAAAGAAAAATAAAGACGGAACAGTAACTCTTCACTTAGGTGGAGACCCAAAAGCGGATAACTATATATATATTCCTGAAGGATGGTTATACATGATACGTTTTTATCAACCTCATCAAGAAATTATTGATGGTACCTGGACTTTCCCGGAAGCTGTTGAAGTAAAATAAAAAAAACAACATTGTACTATCCCCTTTATTGTGGGGTAGTATAATGTTTTACTCAAATGATAAGCATCAACTCACAGATTATTACAATAAATATAAAGATGAAAAAAACAGCATTAATTTTTCCATTAGCATTAGCTTTAGTTTTAAGCTCTTGTGGTGATACGAAAGAGAAATCGGATAAAAAGGAAGTATCTACAGAAGTTTCTACAAAAACTGAAACTACTAAAGTTACAGCTGAAAACTATGCCCTTGCCGAAACAGAGGGAATTATGGCGGCTAAGGTGAAGCAAATTGCCGAAGCAACTGGTACTAATGGTACAGGCGTAATCATGCATGTAAAAGCAGGTGCGGATCCTAAAGAAAAAGTGATAATGCGGCTAAATTTCGATACAAAATACTCATGGCTAGTGTTAGATTTAACTGAACCGGCAACCATTACCATGCCAGATGTAGGCGATCGATACCAAACCGCCTGGGTAATTTCAGACGAGCATTACAATCCTTTTGCTTTAGACAAGCCGGGAGATTATGAATTGACCGAAGAAAATGTAGGTAGTAAAAATGCACTTGTAATCTTTAGAACTCAGGCAGATATTACAGATCCTGAAGATATGAAAGCTGCCGATATTGCTATGGATGGTTTACAGGTAACCCAAAAAGATAGAGGTGAATTTAAAGCTACTCACAAATGGGACAGGGATGATGTTTTAGCGTGGAGAGCAAAATACCAACAACTTCAAAAAGACAAAAACATTACTTCAGATAAAATGTTTGGTAAAAAAGGATTAAGAACAGATGAAAATCATAATGTAGGAACTGCATTTGGATTTGGTGGATTTACACCTGAACAAGCCGTATATCCTATCTATTATCCTACAAGTAGCAAGCCACAAACGTTTACTATTAAAGATGCTCCTGTAAATGCTTTCTGGTCAATTACAGTGTATGGTAATGATGGATTTGTTCACTCGAATACCTATGTTATTACGCAAACAAATGCCAAGAAAAATAAAGATGGTTCAGTAACCATTCACTTTGGTGGAGACCCAAAAGCAGATAATTCTTGGAAATTTATGATGACTGGAATTTTGCACTTCGCTTATACCAACCTACGGAAGATTTCTTTAATGGAAACTGGACAAAACCTGAATTGGTTGAGGTTAAATAAAAAAAAATAAAGACAATGATGAAATTACAATTAATTGTAACATTAGCATTAGCTTTAGTTTTAAACTCTTGCGGTGACAATAAAGAAAAGAAAGAGAAAACTACAGAAGTTTCTGAGAAAACGGAAATCGCGGGAGCGGGGCCGTCGGCAACGATAAGTAAGAAAAATGGGCGCGTTTACCAAACCATTGATACGCGTATTGGCAAACTTACCTTTGAAAACGACTATCTTGTGGGTATTCCTACGAAAGAAAGCAGTGAGAAGCTCTTTGATGCGATAGACTTTCAGCGTGCTACACAAGCGTACATCTGGTCCATTCCCTTGATGGGGTTCTACTCTTGGAAGCAATCTTTCTATAATGAAGGTGGCGAAGATGGTCAGATCAATTACTTTGAAAGCTACGACTCTAAGCTAGGTGGCGTAACTTATAATATGACTACACCCTATGTAACGTCTTACTTTAATGTGGAGAAGCAACCTGTTATCATTACGATTCCAACGAAGGAAATTCGTGGTGCGGTACACAATATGTGGCAAATAGGTCTTGCTCAAATGACAAAGAAAGGGAAGTATCTTATCATTCCTAAAGGTTCAAAAGTACCTAAAGGTATTTCGAAAGATATCAAAGTTATTGAGTCTAATACCAACTATGTTTTCCTTGGTCTTCGTCTGATGGCAGCTACGCACGAGCAACGTATGGAAGACCTTAATGCTATTAAGATCACAGATATCAACGGCAAGCCGCTCAGCAGTAAAGGAATCAACAAACCTAAAATGGGTGTTGATGGGAAAATTCCTCGAGGAATGGCATTTTGGGAACTCTTGAACACTGCTATTCAAACTGAGCCAGTACATGAACGTGACAGAATGGTGCATGATATGTTACGCCCGTTGGGTATTGAAAAAGGTAAACCTTTCAAGCCGACAAATCATCAAAAAGAGTTGCTAGAAGAAGCAGTACTTGTGGGTGAAATGATGGCCAAAAATACTGACTTCTTCAAAACCGGACGTTTGAAGCAATCTGAATATGGACCAAAAGGCAACTTTTGGGAGATAGCAAGTGCTTCAACTCCTGAACAAAACCGAGGATTTGGAATGGATCTTGACGGTCGTGCTGCCTGGTTCTATGAAGCCCTGACTAATGATATTGCAATGCATGGTATGACTAATGGTGGCTGGGGTCAGGTATATCTTGATAATTACAGAGATAGCAATGGTAATGGTCTGGATGGAGGACATCACTATACGCTTACCATCGATGGTGATGTGAATTATGCAGAAACATTCTGGACAATAACCGTTTACAATATCGAAAATCGTGCTATTATCAATAACAAGATTAAACGACCTGATGTGGGTTCTAGTATCGAGGGAATAAAGAAAAATAGTGATGGCAACTATGTTTTCCACTTTTCTCCGAATAAACCAAAAGGTGTTGCCGAAGCAAACTGGGTGCAGACGAATCCTGGTGCAAACTGGTTTGTCTATTTCAGAGCGTATTCACCAAGCAAAGAGTTTGTTGCTCAAGATCCTAAAACAATCTTGCCAAACTTTGTTGAAGTTAAATAATAAATAATAAAGACAATGATGAAATTAAATTTAAAATTCGCTGCAACTTTAGCTGCTGCAGCCATTATTTCAAGTAGCGCAATTGCGCAAAAGCATCACAAAGGTGATAAAAATGACAAAAGTTATTACATCCAAGATTGGGACCATCAAGCTCCTCATGTAGATGCATACAATTTTGTAAGAGCTGAAACCGATATGCAAATGAAAGGCTACTCTTCTGCTCCATTTACATTTGGTCAATTAACTCATAGTAGAAAAGCCTATGATGTAGATCATCAAGTAACTTTAAGTGGAAACAGAGATACTTTTTACTCTTTTGGTGTATTTGATTTGTCAAAATCTGATTTAACAGTTGAGTTGCCAGATTCAAAAGGTAGATATATGACCTTGATGCCTATCTCGCAAGACCATGATGTATATAATGGTTTAAATGCTCCGGGAACGTACACGTTCAAACAGTCAGAAGTAGGTACGCGTTATATGGTTTTTGTAGTGAGAGTTTTGGTTGATCCAAACGACCCTAAAGATATTAAAACCGTACACAACCTTCAAGATGGTATTGTGGTAACACAAGCTGACAAAGGTGATGATTCAGGTTTACAAGATTGGAATAAAGATGAAATGTTAGCCATGCGTAAAGCATACAACACCTTAGGTAGTGCAGCTTCAAGTAGCTCTAAATTCTTTGGTGTAAAAGATGACAACTCTTATCTTGATAAAGCTATGGGAGTAGCTGTAGGTTGGGGAGGAATGCAGGAAGAAGATGCGCAATATATTCCTGCTCAAGTAGAAAAAAATGATGAGAAAACTGCTTACACCATTACAGTACCTAAAGATGTTCCTGTAGATGGATTCTGGTCGGTAACGATTTATAACCAAGAGCGTTTTTTGGTTCCTAATGAGTATAACTCTTATGCATTCAACTCGTTAACTTCAAAGAAAAATGATGATGGAACAGTAACACTTCACTTAGGTGGAGATCCAAAAGCAGATAACTACCTTTATTTACCTAAAGGTTGGTTGTACATCGTACGTTTTTATCAACCTCATCAAGAAATTATTGATGGTACCTGGACTTTCCCGGAAGCTGTTGAAGTAAAATAAAATATAGTATCAGGGAGTTGCTGTGATGCGGCTCCCTGTTTTTAAACAGTAATAAATTGCAACATAATAATCAATAATTATGAAAATCAGAAAACAATTCTTTTTAATTGGTTTATCTGCCCTTCTAATGATGGGTTTTGGGACCGTTAATGCTCAAGAACAAAACCTTCAGGATAAAATGTTTCAGTTTAGAGCAACTGAGGCTTTGATTTGGGCTATGCCAATTCTTAACTATAAACAAATACGTGAAGGACAAAAAGCTTTAGGTGTTAATTATAATGATATTGCCTATCATACAAAAATGCAGGATTGGAAATTTCAAACTGCTACACCAAACAATACAACTCCTTACGTTGATTTTTTCTGGAATATTGAAGATGGACCAATCGTTATTGAAATACCTCCATCGGCTGATGGTGTTGGAATTTTCGGTACACTGATGGACGCATGGGAACGACCAATAGATGATGTTGGTGCTGCTGGTAGAGACAAAGGTAGAGGAGCAAAATATGTAATGATACCTGAGGGATATCAAGGCCCGCTACTTCATAACGCTTATACGTATGTACAAAGAACCAATAACGGAATTGGAATTTTACGTCCCATTATTGCGGATGCAAGTCCTGAAAATCTTAAAAAAGCTGCTGAGTTTGCGAAAAGAATTAAAATATATCCTCTCGCTCAAGCAGATAATCCACCAAAAAATAATTATGTAGATATCTATGGTAAAATCATGGAAGGTATTCCTCAGTTTAATGAAAATCTTTTTGCTTTGTTAAATGAGATTATGCAAGAAGAACCGGTAGAAGCTCAAAATCTTGCCATGATGGGAATGCTTAAAAACATTGGTATTGAAAAAGGAAAGCCTTTTGCTCCTGATGCCAGAGCTAAAAAGCTTTACGCAGCTGCGGCTAAAGATGCACTTGATTACATGATAGACACGTACCACAAACACCTTAACCCTCGAATATATGAAGGAAAAACATGGAATTTATTAGTTCCACCTGGAGTGGTAGAAACAGATTTCTCGTATGAATTTCCCAGCTATTTTGATTATATCGCCCGTGGCCCTATTTATTACGGAATTATTTCTAGTGTGAAAAATTATGGTTCAGCTACCTTCTATATTAGTAATGCAGAATCATCAGACGGTGAATGGTTAGAGGGCAGCGAAAATTATAAAATTGTAGTACCTCCCAATGTTCCGATAGATGATTTTTGGGCGATCACTGTTTACGATCTGGAGTCGGCATCTTATATCCGTGATCAATCTAAAAGCAGTGTTGATTCTAACATGAAACTTAAAAAGAACAAAGACGGAAGTACCACTATTTATTTCGGGAAGAAAGCACCCAAAGGACAAGAAATGAACTGGATACCTACAGTAGAAGGTCGCAGGTTCTTCTTATTATTCCGTTTTTACGGTCCTCAAAAAGGCGTATTTGACGGAAGTTGGAAACTAAATGATATCGAAAAAATATAAGTCATATTAAACCTTATTACAATGAAAATTACAAATAGAATACTGATAGCAGTTGCGGCTATTTTTCTTGCATCTTGTGGTTCTCCAACTACGGAAATTTCAGAAACTAAGGAAAAAACTAAATCAACAGTGGCCGATGCCCCTAAAATGAAAATGACAACGGATATCCCGAAAGGGCTTTTAACCCCAAACTATATTGATTCTCGAATCGGAGAGTTAAATATGGAAGATGGAGTTCCTACCGTTGAAACAGCAGATATAATTTATGATAATCTTGATTTCAATCGTGGAGTAACTTCATTCTTGAGTGGTATTCAGATTGCATCAATGGAAGCCATGAGAAAAGGAATTGTCTCTTTTGGACCTCCTAACAAAACAGTTCTTCTGTTCGAAGATCTAATGGATTCAAAAGCCCTTTTTCTCACACCTAACACAACAAGTGTTTATATGATGATGTGGTTAGAGCTTAAAGACGAACCTTATGTGTTAGAAACACCGGCCGATGTGTTGGGTATTATTGACGATCACTGGTTTAAATATGTTGCAGATTTTGGAAGATTGGGAGATGATAAAAACCAAGGAGGTAAATTCTTGGTTGTTCCTCCAGGGTACGAAGGAGAAATTCCTGATGGATACATTGTAAAACACACCAATACGTATGGTAACTGGGTTATCTGGAGAGGGTTCCAAAAAGATGGAAGTCCTAAACCAGCCATTGACCTGACTAAGAAAGTATTTAAAAGTTATCCGCTTTCTCAGGCAGACAACCCTCCGGCTCTAACGTTTGTGAACGTTTCGGGTAAATTCTTAAATACCATTCACAACATGGATATTACCATATACGATGAAATTAATGCAGTGGTTCAATCAGAACCAGCTCATGGCCAGAATCCTGAAATACTAGGTTATTTAGCTTCCATCGGTATTGAAAAAGGCAAGGAATTTAAGCCAGATGCACGTATGACAAAGATTTTGACAGAGGCTGCGGAAGTGGCTTCGGTAACAGCACGTACCTTGATTTCAAGACCTAGGGATGAAGCATTTTTGCTATTCCCTAAAAATAGTAAAGTATGGACTAACCCATTTGTGGGCGGTAGTTATCAATTTGAAGTTGACGGAACCTCATTACTTGATGGACGCTCAGCTTTTCATTTTTATGCTACTGGAATTACACCAGCAATGGCTAAGAAATTTATAGGGAAAGGCTCTAAATATGCGGTGGCTTATTTAGATCATAATATGAATCCATTGGACGGTAACAAGACCTATAAAGTTCACGTCCCGCCAAATGTACCGGCCAAAGATTTCTGGTCGTTTACATTGTACGATAATCAAACCCGTGGAATGTTGCAAACAGACCAACGTTTTCCTGGAGTAGATACAAACAAAAAAGGCCTGAAAACAAATGAAGATGGTTCAGTCGACATATACTTTGGGCCCAAACCTCCCAAAGGGTATGAAAACAATTGGATACAAAGCATTCCTAACAGAGGATGGAATATGTTGTTCCGTGTATATGGTCCACTTGAGCCTTGGTTTGACAAAGAATGGTATCCAGGAGACCCAGAAGAGGTAAAATAAAAGAGCATTAAACTTATGGATTCACAGTGCATTGCACTGTGAATCCATAAAAATAATCTCACCTCGAAATAGAGGTTTATTTAACGTAAATAGAAATAATTATATGAAATTAAAATTACTTATTGGAATCATCTTAATCGGTGGAGCTACAATAGCAAATGCACAAACCTATAAAGCAGATGTGCCCGAAAACATTACCACATTAAATCATTACGAGTCTAAATATGTAGGAGAGATTTACTTTGGGCCAAAAGCTCCAAAAGGACACGAAGCAAACTGGGCACCAACCAAAGCAGGTGTAGATTATTTCTTACTGTTCCGATTTTATGGACCAACTGAAGCATTAAGTCAGAAAACCTGGGTACTGGGGGATCTGGTTAAACAGTAATTAATTTAAGAAAAAATATCAGGGAGTTGCTTTTCCCGATCTAAATCAATAAGAATAATGGAAACAAACAAAACGAAAATAAGAGGGAGTTGTTACTAGATGACTCCCCTTATTCTACTTACTAAGCAAATAACTAAAAAATGGTCCGTGAACTGGCCTCCATAAATTAAAACAAATGAAAAAGACTACCTTATTATCCATACTTTTTTTAGGCGGATCCCTACTTGGCTACGCCCAAGAAAAAACAGCTGAAGAGCTAGCTAAAATGTCGCAAAACCCATTAGCTAATTTAATGAGTTTCCTGTTTCAGAATAATACTACTTTTGGAAATGGCCCCAACGGAGACAGAACCTCCAATGTCTTAAATATTCAGCCTGTATTGCCATTTTTTGATGGGCACTTAATTACGAGAACCATTATACCAATAGTGAGCTCACTAGACTACACCCAAGAAAGCGGAGCAACAACAGGTATTGGCGATATTAACTCAACCTTATTTTATTCCCCTACTTCAAAAAATGGTTTAACATGGGGTATCGGACCGGTTTTCGTGATTCCTACAGGAAGTAAAGTGTCATCAAAAAAATTTAGTACAGGGGCTTCTTTTCTAACTCTTAAAATGAGCAAAAAATTAGTTTATGGATTTTTATTAAGTAATGTTTGGTCGGTAGCAGGAAACGGTGATACTAAGGATGTAAATTCATTTTTGGCTCAATACTTTGTGAAGTATAATTTCCCCAAAGGATGGTATATTTCATCGGCTCCGATACTTACTGCCAACTGGGAAGCTACCAATGGCAATAAGTGGGAAATTTCTTTTAGTGGGGGGGAGGTAAAGTCATCAGGATAGGTAAGATACCATTTAATCTTCAGGCACAGGTTTTCTGGAATGCTGTTCGTCTGGATAATTTCGGGGGTTTTAGCACCCGTTTCCAAATTCACCTAATGTTACCAAAATAAACTTAATTCATTTAGCATGAGAAAATTATTACTTATTATTTCTGTTGTATTCCTATACACATCAGTCTCAAAAGCTCAAACACCCCACGTAAGCGCATACCAAGCGGGTGCGTATCAAGCCGGGGTTATGAATGTACGCGATTTAGCCCCGGTGCCAGGAGGCGGTTTGATTATTATTGATTATAATTTTTGGAACAATAGCACATCTTACGTAGATAGATTTGGAAATGATATAACCCATATTGAGTTAGAATATGATGGTTTGAAAACGGAAATAGATTTAACCCAACAAATTTCGGGTTATACCAACGTACCAGTTTTGTTTTATGCATCGAGTTTCAAATTACTTGGAGCAACGTATATGGCGTCTATAAATCCGTCATTTATCTCTTCGGGTTATAAAATGAATATTCATGCGTCATTATCTGATACAACTGTAATTACAGCGGGAAATACAGGCGGCTTTGGCGATTTGGCCATTATGCCCGTAGGCTTGGGTTGGTCTTTCGGAGACAAGGCAGATTTCTCTCTTTTCTACACTCTTTACGCACCCACCGGAAGATATGAAACCGGAGCAGCAGACAATGTGGGGAGAGGTTATTGGACACATCAAATACAATTGCCTGCCTATTTCTACTTTATGGAAAAAGCAACCGCATTATTCGTAATGCCCACTTTTGAAACCAATAGTAATGTGAAAGATTCTGACGTACGCCCCGGCAATCGATTTAGTATTGAATACGGAGTAAGCCAGTACATTACATCGTGGTTAGAACTTGAAATATTAAATGGTCATAATTTACAAATCAGCGATGATAAAGGCGATGATGTTTGGTGGGATAATACCGCGTTAGAATTTCGAGATCAAGCCAGTACGGTAAGTTTTGGACTTGGTGCCTGGCCTGTGGAAGGACAGTTAAACATCCGTTTAAAATACGCGATGGATTATGGCGTAAAGCAACGATACAAAAGTAATTTTTGGTCTTTTAGTTTGATTTACATACCGGGGATCCTGAACGGTAAAACGGCATCGGAGGGTTAGATAAAAAATGAACAACCGCTATTTGTTTTAAATTGAGTATTGATGGTTAAGAAATTACTTCTACTTGTAATGATATCTTTTTTCGCAGATGATATAATTGCACAAAACGATTCACAGGTAAACCATCAAATCTGGATTGACTTTTACCCGCATTATTATAGAACTGAAAAATTAGAATATTACGGAGATACAGGTTATCGAACTATCATAGGAGAAAGAAGTTGGAGCAGAATATATGTGCGTCCATCGGTCAGATATCATTTTAGTAAAAACTGGGAGCTTCAGGGAGGTGTTGGGGTTTTCTACATATTTAACACGAATACTATTGATCAATTTGAAGTGAGGCCCTGGCAAGGCGTACAATTTAACGGACCTAAATTTAGACGGATTAGTTTTAAAAATTCCCTTAAACTAGAGGAACGCTGGTCGTACTTAACAGATACATGGGATGCCAATTTTGAATTTAGGCTGCGTTTTAAGATTTCCGGCTCTATTGCTTTGCGCGATAAATGGGCCATCCCTTTTTATGGGGAAGCTTTTTTACCACTCACCGGTAAAATTGAAGAGCTGTATCAAAATCAGGGAAGGGCGGGAGTTGGCCTAAGTTATCAAGCTTCGAAAGATTGGAAACTTGCTTTTTTAATGAATTGGCAACGATCTAAAGCAGGGCAAAATGCAGAGGTTGGTGTTTCGGACTATGTATATCAACTTAAAATCATAAAAAAATGGAAAAGGCTGATAGGAAAAAATATGTGATGGGGTTTCCTGTTTAGCAATATGTACAAAAATAAATTATTATAAACTTTAAATTATTAGAATTATGTTAATCGGGTTAGGATTATTAGTAGTAGCAATTTTGTTTGGAGGAGATTCTCCATTTGTTATTCCCAAGTTGGATAATTATGTAAAAACTCATGTAGTTGATGACGGCAGGAAAGAGATTGTATTGGAGCACTTGAAAGATGCTAAAGTAAAAAGGAAGGCGAGTGAAAAAAAGAATGCCAAATATATTAAGGAATTCAAAAAATTACTCAAATCGAGGGAAACAACAAAGGAAGAGTTAGAATCGATCATTCAAAATATCAAGGATAATCAAGCGGTTTCAGATCAAGCGAATATTAAATCTAATATCGAGGCTCAAAAAAATATTACTACCGAAGAATGGGATGCCATCAATGCTGATATTGCCAAAGGATTAGAAAAACCAAACAAAAAAGCAACTAAGTTCAGTAATAAGTTGAACACAACATATGAAAAATGGAAGGTTAAAATTGCGAAGACCATTGTTGATGAAGATAAGAAAGAAAAGGCTGTGGCTTCTGCTGAAAAATTGAGAGCGCTTTATTTAAAAAACCGGGATTTGATTCAAAAAGAAGTGACAAATAAAAACTCCATTTTGTATCAATATGAAGCTTCAAAAGAGGAATTGAATATGATGCAAGATAAGTTCATGGATTTATCTGAGAAAGTGTTGAAGGCAGCCATCAAGACCCATTTTGAACTAATTGAGCTGACAACCGAAGACGAGTGGAAAAAGATATTGTAAGTACTGTTTAATAAAGAACCCTTAAACTGATTGAAGTTGTCGTCATGTTTTCTGTTATTTCTGATAATAAACATTTTCATAGAGGATAAAATAGAAGTGGAATTACGCATGAACATTTGTGCCATCAATACCGATAATCATAACTTAGTAAAATCATGAAAATACGTTTTATCACCGTGTTTGCTATTATTCTTAGTGCCCACTTTGTTAGCGCTCAAGAAGAAAATAAAATTGATAGTATAAGCAATAATGTAATTCAGTCTATTTATAAAGATGTCCCGGAATCCATTGATAGTGCGGCAAAAAGATCCGCCTTCAAAGCTTACCCTTATCTATTTTATACACCTGAATCTAAACTTGCCTTTGGGGCAGGCGGTATATATACCTTTTATACGGGAAAGGGAGCAGAATTAAAACCTTCAAAAATTGGCTTTGGCGGGTATTATTCAACCAATAAACAGTATAAAATCAGCATGAATAACACGTATTATTTTGCGAATAATAAACTGTATTTTCATCTGCCAATAAGCTATGGTTTATTTATTAATAAATACTGGGGTATTGGAAAAGATGTAAGTGATTACGAAAATTCCGGATATACCGTACAAACCTTCGCTGCCACGCTAACGTTTCAGTTACCCCCTGTATGGTTTTCATCAGACCGAACGGGAATTATCATTGATTATGATTTTACAGAAATTGTTGACAAGCAAAACAATGGTTTACTCAAAAATGATTCCCTGCCCGGGTCGAATGGAGGGCAACTTATTGGGATTGGCGCTGATTTAGTTTGGGATAGCCGGGATAATATCTTTTTCCCCAATAAGGGTGGTTATCAGTATTTCAAAGTGGTTTTTTATCCGGGGTTCAGCGATTACACCTTTGCCAATTTCGAACTCGATGTAAGGCACTATCGCGCCTTTGGGAAAGATCATGTGTTGGCGGGTAACTTCTTTCTGCAATCTGCCATAGGCGAAACCCCTTTTTATAAACTACCGTCAGTGGGTGGCAAACAAATGCGAGGTTATTTTTATGGCAGGTATCGTGACAATTTTTTTGCCATGCTACAAATGGAATACCGTCAATACTTCACTAAAAAATGGGGGTTTGTAGTCTTTTCTTCAGTAGGTAATGTAGCCCCATCAATTCTTGATTACAATTTTGAAAGTGTTAAATACACCTATGGTGCCGGATTGAGATATCTGTTTAATAAAAAGGAGAAAATAAACTTAAGAATGGATGTTGGCATTGGGACAGAAGGCAGCACAGGTATTTATTTTGGTATTGAAGAGGTATTTTAAAAACCAAAGACAATATTTAGGAGTTAATAGTACATTGAAATTTTTAAATTGAATAAAATGAAGCCGTTAAGAAACTTACTTTTTGATAAAAAAATGCTCTTGTTCTTAGCGCTATCACTTTTATGGGGTAGTATTGTTTTTGCCCAAAATGTAGAAAAACCAAAATTGATTCTTCAAATTACCGTGGATCAACTCCGCGGAGATTTACCCACAAAATTTATGAAAAACATGGGCGAAGGCGGTTTTAAATACTTACTTAAAGATGGTATTTGGTACAACAATGCACACTATGGCCATGCTAATACCGAAACCGTTGTTGGTCATACAACACTTGCCACTGGCGCCGATCCTGCTGTTCATGGTATGATTTCTAATGTATGGCTAGATAGGGAGACAGGGAAACTAGCTTATAATATTGAAGACTCGCGTTACCACATTTTATCGGAAGGAGCAGATGTGGATGAAGATACAGAATTAGACGCTTCGCAAAAACTGGCCTCAAGTGACGGGCGCTCCCCATCCAATATTATTGTCACCACTTTTAGTGACGAATTGGCCTTAACTACCCATGGCGAGGCGAAGGTATTTGGCGTTTCGGTAAAAGACCGTGGAGCGGTTACCTTAGCCGGACATACAGGTAAAGCATTCTGGTTTTCAAAAGCTACCAATGAGTTTATAACCAGTTCATATTATTATGAAAAATACCCCAATTGGGTAACGGATTGGAATAAACAAAAAATGCCGGCGCGATACGCCGACAAATCTTGGGAGTTAAGTGTTGATCAATCTAAGTATATATTTGGAAGCCAAGATGACCAACCTTGGGAAATGGATGTAGCTGGATTTGGCAGAACATTTCCGCATAAATATGGTCCGGCTGACAGTAAGTACTTGGGTAACTTTTTAATATTCAGCCCTGCAGGTGATGAGCTTACCCTTGATTTTGCTAAAGCACTCATTGTTGCAGAAGACATCGGAAAGGATGATGTTACGGATTTCTTAGCTATCAGCTTTTCATCTACCGATTATGTAGGTCATTTATTTGGCCCGTCGAGTTTAGAAGCCGAAGACAATATGTTACGTTTAGATAGAACCCTATCTGATTTGTTCACATATATTGATGAACATGTTGGATTAGAAAACACCCTTATTGTTCTTTCGGCTGACCATGGAGGTCCTGAAGCTCCAGGTTACTTAAAAACATTTGGCATCGAGTCAGATTACGTTTCACCTAACAAATGGGATAAGGCGCCGGCCATCCAAAGACTAAAAGATAAATTCGGAATCGGACAAGAACTAATTTTAGAATTCTTCCCTCCTTATGTGTACCTAAATCACGATATAATTAAAGAAAAGGGATTGGATTTAGCCGAAGTGCAAATCGCTATTTCTAAAGAATTGATGAGTGTAAAAGGCATAGCGTTAGCTGTTTCCAGCGAATCATTAAGAGCAAATGATTTGCCAGATACATACTTAAACCGTAAAGCTTTAAAAAACTTCAATTACAAGCGCTCCGGCGATATTTTATTATTGCTCAGTCCACAGTATTTCTTTAACGATTTTGATGGTGAAATTGTAGCCGCCAACCACGGCGGGCCATGGATGTACGATAGTTATGTGCCCGTAGTATTTGCAGGTTGGAGTATTCAAGGGCAAGCGGTATCACGTAGGATCGAGCCAAAAGACATCGCAATTACGTTATCCAATATTTTACAAACCAAGCCTCCATCGGGTGCTGACGGGGTGGTTTTAATTGAAGTTTTAGAGGATATAAAGTAATTTTTATCATAATGAATTATAACGTTTTTAAGTTAGGTAGTTCGGGTATTACAAAGATCGATTCAACTACTCTTTTTGAGTTAGAAAAGGACAAATCAACCATATACGTAGTGCATGTAAATGCAACAGATCGTAAGTTGATTAAAAACGACCTCGTAGAATTTGGCGTTCAACCTGACATTTCAGAATATATTCAATCTCCATTTGAACATATTAGATTTTATTATTATAAAGAAACGTTGTATGGGGAAATGGCCTTTTTCTCATCAGAAGTAATGGAGGAGCAATATACCTCTTTAATTATACGAAAAAACGTTCTTATTGTAATTCACCCAAATAACGCTAGCATCTTCACCAACCTAAACAAAACACTTCAATCGTTTAATGAGGGTCAACAAAATAAAATTAGTTTGGAGATCATTCTATATTCTATAATTCTTGAAATCTTGTCAAATTACGGGAAGTTGATTTTATCTTATCGAGATGAAATAGAAGATTTAGCCCAAGAAATGGATAAAAAAGGATCATCTCTTTCAACCAAAGATATTTGGCAATCGAAAACAGAATCTACTACATTTCAGCGGGTTTTAGATAAGTTGTATTACACGCTAAGCTTTCCACCAACAAAAGCTTTTATAGATGCCCAAAGTCCTTATTTAAAGTCTTTTGATTATTTAATAAAGAACCTAAGTCTCTTAAAAGCTTCGCTCAATCAGGTAGAAGATCGATTAGATTCTTTAAACGATCATTATCAATTAATTTTACAAAGCAAGTCGAACAAACGTTTAAAGGTTTTAACAATTATTCAAGCCATTTTTGTTCCATTAACTTTATTGGTAGGAATTTACGGAATGAATTTTAAATATATGCCAGAGCTCGATTTCCAATATGGCTACTTTGTTAGCCTAGGGGTTATGGTAATTTTTGTTTTGTTATCAATATTCTTCTTTTACAAAAAGGGATGGTTTAAAGATTAGTTAAAATCCAGTATTGAAAACACTCAAAACATATCTCATTTTGATTATCGGATTGCTTTCGGTAACACAGGCTAGTTCGCAAGACTTAGAACCTCGCTTAATGTCTTCTGTCCCCACAGGAGGTAGATTTTTCATTGCTTCTTATGGTCATTCAGCAGGCAATATATTACTGGATAATTCTCTACCTATTGAAGATTTAAAATCTAAAATGAATAATGTTGTTTTGGCGTATGCAGGTAGTTTCAAACTTTTTAATAAACTGGCAAAATTCGATGTAATTGCACCGTATTCTTTTGCGCAGTTTGAAGGTGTTGTTAGCAATATAGATTCATCCACTACTCGAACAGGGTTTGGTGATCCGTTGATTCGCTTGTCGGTAATTCTCGTCGGAAATAAACCGGTTCCGTTAAGCGAGTTTGGTAAAATAGCTCCCAAAAAATTTAATCTTGGTGTATATTCCAGAGTACGGATTCCCATCGGGCAATACGATCCGAATAAATTTTTAAATCTGGGAGCTAATCGTTGGGCAGTTAAATTCGGCGTTGTGGGTTCGTATGCGATTAAAAGAAAATTGGTTTTTGAACTCCATTTATTAAGCTGGATTTTTGGCGATAATAACAACTTCTTTAATGGAAATGAGATTAGTCAGAACCCGCTATTAATTGCGCAGTTTCATGCCAGTTATACTTTCAAACCCGGACTATGGGTTGCTGTGTCTGTAGGCAGAAGCGGCTTGGGTACTACCGCAGTTAATGGGGTAGATCAAGATGATAATCAAAATAACAGCAGAGTAGGAGTTGCATTTTCTTACAGAATAGCAAAACATCACTCGTTAAAAATTGCTTATACTACTGGGTTTTCGATAAGGTATGGAGCAGATTTCAATACATTCATATTAGCTTATCAATTTTTATGGTTTAAGCAAGCTTAAAATTTATTATAATTATATGAACTAAATTAAAATTAAGAAAAATGAGAAAATTAGCTTATGCACTTTTGTTATTGCCAGCTATTATCAGTTGTAATTCCGGTAGCAATAACTCAGCAAAAAACATTGCACTGATCGAAAAATATGTGCGATCAGTAGAGCAATTGGATTACAGCACGATGGAATCCTTACTGGATGACGACTATTTTGGGTATGGCCCTTCTTATGGTGACTCTATTGGAAAAGTACAGGCCGTGGAAAACTGGAAAGCCAATGTTGAAAGCTTGTATAAAAGCATCAAATACAACAAATCCAGAAATGTAGCGGTGACAATTACAACTGGTGATAACCAGGGAGATTGGGTATCAAACTGGGGAGAGCTTCATATTGTTTATAAAGATGGGAAGGGGGCAGTGAATTTATGGGCTAATACAACCTACCAAATTGAGAATAACAAAATCATCAAAAGTTATACTTTTTACAATGAAGCTGATGCCCTGAGTCAATTGGGCTATGTTTTTATTAATCCAAATAATCTTTAAAAATTAAATTAAAAAAAATGAAAAGAGTTAAATCAATATTGATAGTTACTGTTTTATGGCTGGGTTTCAATCAATTATATGGACAGGATGCACAGCCTACGAGTACGATTGCCAAAGGACTGGGACTTTATGTATTCCCATCAAACAACCAGGACCAGGCAACACAGGATGCCGATGAAATGGCATGCTACAAATGGGCAAAGGAACAAACCGGGGTTGATCCCATTAATCCACCGGAAGTCCAGGCAGCAGAGGTAGATCGCTCTGTGGACGGGACGGCAGTAAGAGGAGCCGCTAGAGGCGCTGCTGCGGGAGCTGCGATTGGGGCCATAGCCGGTGATGCAGGACAAGGAGCAGCAATTGGCGCAGTAGCCGGTGGGCTTAGAGGAAGAAGGGCCAAAGTAGTAGGTGATGAAATGGAACAACAGGCCAATAACCAGAATGCCGCAGCTCAGACTCAGGCGATGATGGATAACTTTAATAAGGCTTTCTCTGCTTGTTTGGAGGGTAAAGGATATACGGTTAAATAGTATAATATGATTTTCAGTTTTAAACTACCTGTCCTTCAATTATTGATTTTATGCTTTCTTTTGTTCTCATTGAGTTCTTTTGCTCAAAAGTCAGAAGAAAATATTGAGGAGGACAATGATACTGAAAAATTTGTCCATCACAAGATCTCCCTTATTATAAGCCATACGCATATTCCAAAAGGAAATAGTTCTGTTCAAAATGAAACATTCCTGATTGTTCCTTCCTGGGGAATGAATTACGAATACTGGTTCAATGAAAGGTGGGCTGTCGGACTGCACAGTGATATGGAGATATCGACATATATTATAGTTAATGAACATGGTAGGGAAATTGAAAGGGAACGTCCGATTATTTCGACTATAGTAGGAATTTACAAACCAAATAAACTAATAAATCTGATTGCCGGTATTGGGAGAGAGTTTGAAAAAAATGAAAATTTTTGGGTTTTCAGGCTAGGTTTTGATTTAGAATTTGAAATGCACAATAGATGGGAACTATCTCCAAGTTTGATCTATGATATAAAAGAATCTGTTTACGATTCCTGGACTATTGGATTAGGGGTAAGCAAACACTTTTAAAGAAATATGAATTTTAAGAATTTGCATCCTGAAAAAAGGAATACCCCTTTCCGGGGAATACAAATAGAATTTTCATTATTTCTGTATTCAGCTGTAATATTTTTAACCTTGAATACTCCTGGATATTCTCATAATTCTACGAAAAAGACGATAAACACCATAGTTAGGGTCAGCATTGAGAAGACTACCGATCACACCACAGGATTTGAACAGCCCATTTTTTCTGAAGACAACTTCTGCCTGGAAACTTATATCGAAACAAAGCATGAACTCTGGATCAACCGGAAAAATTTGAATGATAACCCGGATGATATATATAATGTTAGTCTTTATTTGGCTAACGGAGACAAGCCCTCAAAAAACACACGGAAATTTGTGAGATTTGTAAATGAATCACAAAGCCCGAAAAAGCCCGGACTGTTTATCGACAGCTTAGATCATGCCATCGATCTGAGCAAGTGGTTACTGGATGTCCATGGGTTTATTCCGGTGATATCTCCAATTACAGAGCCAGCAGTTGGCTATGGCGCTGCTCTGGCCGGAATGTTTTTTATTCCAAAGAAAAAAACAGATGCACAAAAATTTCAAATGCCCGATATTGTAGGCGCTGCCGGAGGACTTACAGGAAATGGTACCTGGTTCGGTGGGGCAGGGTATATCGGTTTCTGGAAAAAAGATCAAATTCGGTACCGGGGAATTGTTGGGTATGGAGATATAAAATTAAAATATTACGGTACAGGAGTGAACTCATTTTCTGAAAATTCTACAGATTTCAATATTGGCAGTTACTTCTTTTTGCTGCAGGCTATTTTTAGAATGGGTGAAAGCAGTTTCTTTTTAGGTGGTAAGTATCAACTTGGAAAAGCTACAATTACTGCTTTTGATGAAGGCATAATACCAGATAGAGATATCGAACTTATAAACAGTGGAATAGGATTAATTGCTGAATTTGAAAACTTCAATAATGTGCTCTCTCCAACCTCCGGATTACGAGTAAACCTGACCTATGATCAGTTTTTACAAGGTTTAGGCAGCGACCGTGATTTTGGGCGCTTTACCTTTTTTACACACTACTACATTCCTGTCAACAAATTTTGGGATTCGGGATTTAGGATAGAATCTCAGTTGGCAACGGGAGATCCGCCATTCTATATGTTACCTTTTTTAAATCTGCGTGGTATCCCGGTCATGCGGTATCAGGGAGAACTGACTGCTTTGGTAGAAACGGAGCAACTTTTCATGTTAACAAAAAGATGGGGTGTTGTTGGCTTTGCCGGTTACGGTAAGGCATTCAGGTCGCTGGATGAATTGTCTGAGGGTTCATCAGCCTGGAATGTGGGAACTGGTTTCCGGTATCTGATTGCCCGCTTGCTCGGTTTAAAAATGGGTATGGACATAGCAAGAGGGCCTGAGGATTGGGCAATTTATGTTGTTGTCGGTAGCTCGTGGCTTAAATGAAACTATATTTGCAAAAAAAACGATGAGAAAGTATTTACTGATTATAGCACTATTATTTGTGAGCGCAGAATCACAATCTCAAGTATTGATATCACTGTTGCTGGGTGATAAATTAAATTCTGACGGACTGGAGTTTGGTCTGGAAGGTGGGTTCAACTGGACAAAGATATCCGGAATGGAAACCAATACTTATGCGAGAAAATGGAACCTGGGCTTTTATTTCGATATCCGCATGAAAGACCAATGGTCTTTTTATACCGGCGTCTTAGTGAAGTCAAATTTGGGAGTTGATAAACTTACAGATAATGACCTTGAGCTTCTCGGAGCTACAATCTATAAAGACTTTAATGACTTCAGCCAACGAGCGAAAGGGGATTACAGCCAGAAAATAAATTCTTTTATAGTACCGGTTCTGGTGAAATATAAGTTTAAAAACAATATATATGTAGAAGCCGGACCTCAATTTGCGTGGATGTACAATGCGTGGATAGAATTCGAATCGGATATTGATGGTAGAGATGCAATAATTAAGGAATACAATAAAGACAATATAAACAAGGTGGATGCGGGAATTTTGGGTGGTCTTGGCTATAAGTTCCGGAAAGGCCCCGGATGGACTTTAGGCGCCAAGTATTACTATGGTTTTGTGAATGTTTATAAAGATCGGGACGGGACTAATAATAGTGCAATATTCTTGAAATTAAATATTCCTATAGGAGCGGGTAAAAAAAATGAAAAAGAGCAAAAAGGATAAGTTTTAATCTAATTGAAATTTTTAATATATGAAAATCACACACAAATTCTCATTATCAGTAATTTTAGCATTTTTATTGTTGTCACATCACGGCTATACACAATATGCATCCAAAAAAGTGAAATCAAAACACCAGATTTATACAGATAGCATCAAACAGGTAAAATACGATTATACCTTCCCTATTTGGGGGCAGACAGTATATAAAAAAGGATTTGACATCCCCTATCCTATCGGAATTATGGGCAATTTTATTTGGATGGATCAGGGGCTTATTATTGATAATTTGCAGCTCGGCCTGCAGTCTGAAAATCAGGATATCCCATTAACTCCTGTTGATTTTATTGGTTTTGGAGATAATACTAACACCTCCTATACAGTCAATGTAAGGCCCGATATCTGGGTACTCCCATTTTTAAATGTGTATGGATTATTTGGGAAAGGCAACTCCCGTACAGAGGTCAACCTGGTAAAACCTGTCGAATTTAAATCTGTGGTAGAGCAAGGTGTTCGTACCCTGGGCTTTGGTGTAATGGGAGCTGGCGGAATAGGCCCTGTCTGGTTTTCGGTTGACGCCAATTTCACGTGGAACAAACCAGAGTTGCTTGAAGAGGCCACCAGGGTAAATATATTGGGACTGCGTATAGGGCATACTTTTGTTTTTAAAAATAAACCTGACCGCAACTTTGCCGTTTGGGCAGGTGGGATGCGCCTGCACATGGCCACAGAAACGGCAGGGGCAATAAAAATGATTGACGCTCTACCACCCGAGACATGGGATCGTAGAGATGAAATTGTAACTGATTATTGGAATTGGTATGATAACGAAGCTACAATACCTCAAAAGATAGTTGCAGATAAAATACTTACCCCAATCGTGGACCGGCTTGAACAAGCTGATGGCGATTCCGTGATTTCTTACGGAATGGATAAACAGACCAAAGAATTATGGAACGGGATTATTGGAGCTCAGTTTCAGCTAAATAAAAGGTGGATGCTCCGTACGGAATGGGGTGTTATAGGTGATCGGAAATCGGCACTTGCTTCCGTGAATTACAGGTTTTTGATGTAATCCTACTTTGTTTAGTATATGAAAACGCCGTTGCTGTGTGTTGTCACTAGTAACAATTTGCAGAGATTCCTGTTGATGAATAAATGACGATACTGGAGAAATCAGAATATATTTTTATTAAACCTACTATACAATGAGAAAAATCGCAATTTCCTCATGTCTTACCTTTTTCCTTATCCTCAGTTTCATCAACCTGGAGGCCCAAATTCATGACTTTGATTCTTTATATGAGCATTCAAAAGCATTTAAAAAGCACTCAAAATCCATGCTGGATACAATGGACTTTTTTAACAATGATAAGATTTTGAATATTACCATTGAATCCGATTTCAAAAACCTGGTAAAGAGAAAATATAAAGATGAATATCAACCGGCTATTATAAAATATGACCTGAACGATACCATTACAGTTACGCGAAACATTAAGATCAAACCCAGGGGAAATATGCGGAAAGGGAGTTGTTTTTTTCCTCCTTTAAAGCTCAATTTTTTGAAAGATGAAATGGTTGTGAAGCAATTGAAAGAGTTTGATAAAATGAAAATGGTCCTTAATTGCAAGAATGGAAGTGTCTATGAACAATACCTGCTTTCGGAATACTATGTGTATAAGATTTTAAATATCCTTACTGAGTATAGCTTTCGTGTCAGGCTTATAAATGTGACGTATGTTGATGCGGGTGAAAAATATAAAACCGCAACCAGGTTTGCTTTTATTATTGAAAATAAGGAGCAGATGGCAGAGCGGCTAAACTCCATCCCTATCGACAATAAGAATGTCAGGGATCAATTGACTGATATTCCGACGCTTGTCAATGGATATCTGTTTCAGTATTTAATTGGCAATACAGACTGGTCTATCCCCGGGAGACACAATATACAATTGATCAAATCCAAAGATCCGACAATTTCCAAACCCTACGTGATCCCTTATGATTTTGACTATGCCGGAATTGTGAACGCCAACTATGCAGTTCCGGATGAAAATTTGGGAACAGAAAGCGTAACAGAACGAGTTTACCGCGGTGTCTGCATGCCGGAATCTGAAATGAAAAATGCCGCTAAACACCTGATCGATAGTAAAGATAGAATTTATGCGCTTTATCAATCTTCTGATCTTCTCGATAAAAATAATAATCGACGTACTTTGCAATATTTAGATGAATTTTTCAATATTATCGAAAGTGAAAACAGCCTGAAAAGATATATAATCGATAATTGTCGATAGAAATTTTTTGTTATATTAACAGCCGCTTTTACTTTAATGCATAAAATTATTTATTGATTTAAATCCTAAAACCCACTATCATGTTTAAAAAGCTCGGATGTTTATTGCCTGTACTGGCTGTATTACTTATTTTAACATATATCAGTATCAAGCAAGGTTACAATACAATTTTTCATGAAGACTGGTCGGAGAATTATACTACAAAAACAGCTCTTGTAATTGACATTGCTATAGATTCTTCTCTTTCACATGATGGCTCAGGTTTCAGCTATTGGAACTATTTATTTAATCCTGTTGTAGAATATGAATTAAATGGTAAAGATGTCATAGATACCATAGTTTTTATGACTTCCTATGAAGAATTCAATTGGTACGCCGGAGATAGTATATTAATAAACGTAAATAAATTTAATGGTAATCTTTCCAAGGATATTGACACCGACAGAAGCGCAACAGGTGTAGTAAATATTATCATGGGCCTTGTTTTTCTTTTCCTTTTCTATCTCATTATTCGTTCAATTCTCAGGAAACGTGGAGCAAAGAAGGAAGAAGCAAAACAATAGATGCAATTCTTCCCCCCTCTGGGTGTAGAATTTTTCTACACCCAAATATTTATCTACTTAAAATGAAAAAATTTGCAATCTGTACTCTAAAATCAAATAAAATCATTTTGAAATGTAATACGGTTTAGTATGAAACCTTGCTGGAATGGCAAGCTTATAGGAAAAAGAAATGATATGAAGGTGTAGTTGCAAACTACACATAGTAAGGTAGGCGCCTATTCTAAAATTTCCCTCGAACAGATATCACAATATTTCTGCCCGGGGCGCTGATGCCTGATGAATAAGTTCTGTAATGGTGATCGAGTATGTTTTCGATTGCGCCATTAATTCCCAGTTGATCACTGATTTGATATTGTAACCTGAGATTTAATGTGTACCACGCCAGGCTGCCGTCATTGCTGTACAGATGAGTTTTATTCCTTTCTGATGGCGGTAAATCCTCGAATTTCCTACTGCCATTGAACCTTATATAAAACTCACCCTTAAATTTATTTTGATTGTAAAGGATTGACGCCATCCCAAATATTGGCGTAGTATGACGCAATGGCTCATTTGTGATGAGATCCTTTCCATTCACGCAATTTATATTCAAGGATGTGGACCAACTTTTAGAGATGTCCATCTTAAAAGCGATATTAAATCCATAGATATTTGCCCGCCCGGTATTCACAATGGCCTGCACTTTGCTCAGCTCCCCGTCATAAATTATGGAGTCCCTGCCGGCAATTGAAAAATCTCCTCTGACCATTGCATCTCTCAGAAAAGAATAGAAAAATACGCTGCTGATTTCTATCTGATTATTAATATACCGGGTTAAGGACAACTCCGTATTGTAGGAATATTCCGGTTTAAGTTCAGGATTTGGCACAACTACATTGCCCGGCTCTGAATCAAATACTTTTGAAATATCATCTACATTTGGCGCCCTGAATCCCGTAGATAGCATCCCCGAAATATTCCAGTCAGAATTTGGTTTTGAAACCAACCCAATATTTCCATTGATGGCAGAGCTTCGATTTTCTATCCCGTTATAGGTGAAATTGCTTTCATTAAATTTTGAATTAAGACTCTGGTAACTGTACCGAATCCCTGTCGTTAAAAATACCTTTTCACTGAAGTTTCTTTTATAACTCGTATAGACAGCCATGCTATGCACATCACTTCCACCGTTGGGATACCTTGTCGAGATATTTGCGGTATTTCCATCTTCGATATCTTCACTAAAAGCAGAAGAGTTTACATGGTTATAGGTATATTCCAATCCATAAAATAATTGCTGAGACTTATTGAATACTTTTTCAAAATCTGCATTAAATGATAATACATTCACCTTCTCTGTACGGTTTTTCAGTATTGTTTGCCTGTATCGACGGTCATGCCTGCTTTCCTCAAAGTTCTGAAATGCTGCAATGATTTTTACCTCGTCAAACAATTTACCTGCCTTGAAATAATTAAATCGCAATGCATTCATCATCCAACTTTGCGGACCGTAATACCACTGTGCATTTTTCAATATTTCACCATCATATTCAATCAACCTGTCATACCTTGGGATATCAGTGGTTGTTGAATAATTGAACGTATAACCCAATTCAATATGATCCTTAATTCTAAAACTTAGTTTCTGTAGCGTATTGACTTGTTTATAGGCTGAAAATTTTTGTAGGTTTTCATTAGAATTTCTGAGAATAGAATCTTGTCCGTTTATTCGTACAATATATTCAGGTCGCTTTCCAAAATTGGGATGGGCGTCCGGGCGAATGGATCCTGTTCTTAGGTTTCCAAAATCGCTAAAGCTTAAGCTGCCCAGGTAGCTGAAATTCCTTTTTCCAATATTGACCTGGACATTGGCGGTTTTTTCATTATTTGCCGAACTATATCGAGCCATAGCCTGCCCGGTAAACAGCAATTCATCTCCCCCGGAGAATTGAGGCTTTTTAGTGTGAAAATCAATTACACCTCCCAGGGCATCACTTCCATAAATCACGGCTCCCGGGCCAAAGATCACTTCGCCATTTTCAATAGTATTCGGATCAACACTGATGATATTCTGCAGATTCCCACCTCTAAATATGGTATTGTTCATGCGCACACCATCCACTACAATAAGCACCGAATTCGCCCCAAACCCCCTAATCATAGGACTTCCTCCACCAAGCTGACTTTTTTGCACAAATACCTGGCCTGTGGCTTCTAATACATCTGCGGATGTCTGCGGATTATTAAAAGCTATGTCTCCTATTCCAAGAGTCATTATTTCAAATGGAATTTCAGATTTATTTTGTTCCCATTTACTGGCAGAAATCACGAGCTCGTCTATTTTTATTGTTTTTTCAATCATATATACATTACTTCCATTTGTGCGGATCTCATTGGAAGTTGTTTTGAGCGTGTAATAAGATGAATGCTGTAATATCAGGTCAGAATTGTTCGAAAAAAGGTTTAATTGAAAACCACCAAGACTATCAGTATTAGCGAATTTTTTCTGATCGGGGGTATAAATCAACACATCCTCAACAGGTTCCATTGTTGACTTATTGAGAACCTGAATGTATTGAGCTGAGAGTGGAAATGTAAAAAGAAAAAATAATCCAACGATATAATACCTGCTCACTGATTTTTCTTATTTTGAAGCAAAAATAGTCGAAAAGAAAAAGAAATTGACTTTTACTATAAAATTATCAAATCCAAATTCAGGATGCCAATCATAAACAATTCTTCTTACAAGGCTCCATTCTGGTTATACAATAAACATATAGAAACCATCATGCCAGGCATATTAAGGAAACCAAAACCACTTGATTATCAAAGGCAAAGGATCAATACGGCTGACGGCGATTTTCTTGATCTCGACTATGTTGTCAATTCTAATGATAAAATTGTGATTTTATCCCATGGGCTGGAAGGCAATTCTGATAAGTATTATATGCGGGGAATGGCCCATAAATTTGTGAAACATGGTTGGGATGTGCTTTCATGGAATTGCCGGAGTTGCAGCGAAGATATTAATCTCACTCCAAAATTGTATCATCATGGTGCAACGGAAGATTTAAATGAAGTTATAGTAAATGTAATCTCTAAAGGTTATCAAAAAATTGTATTGATTGGTTTCAGTCTTGGAGGGAGTCTTGTTGTGAAATATCTCGGAGAGCACGGTCAGCGAACTCCATCAGAAATTCTTGGAGGTGTAGCAATCTCTATCCCATGCCAGTTGGGGTCTTGTGCGAAAAAGCTTTCCGATCCGGACAACAAGTTTTATCTAAATAGATTTTTAAAGAAGCTAAAAGCCAAGATCGTGTCAAAGTCTGCTCAATTTCCCAAAATATTTGATATAAACGGAATGGAAGAAATTGTAAGCTTCAATGGTTTTGATTCCAAATACAGCGCTCCATTGTACGGTTTTAAAAATGTTGAAGAGTTTTATAATTATGCCAGCGCAGGGAATTATATAGAAGGAATAATAGTACCCACTCTACTGGTAAATTCACTCAACGATCCTATGTTTCCCGACGATTGCTATCCATATGCTGAGGCGGAGAATCACCAATACTTTTATTTGGAAACACCGGCAAAAGGTGGACATTTAGGATACTGGTGGCCGGGACAAAAGGAAAGCTGGGTCGAAAAAAGAACCTATCAGTTTGTGAGTGATGTAATAGGGTTAGGGTAGCAACTGAAATTTTTATATTACAAATTGTGAAAAAAATATAAAACACATGGAAGATCAAAAAGGAATGCCCCCGATTTATATTGTTTCTGGCGGAAAAGGTATCGCCGGTCACACCATTGTAGAAACCATGCTCATTCAGTACCCTGATAATAAGATCCCGATCATTATGGAGCCCGAAGTACTCACCTCTGAGCAGGTTGAAGAAATCACCAATAAGGCAGTTGCAAGCAAAGGGGCAATTGTACATACCATGGTTGATCATATTATGAGACAAGAACTTAAAGAAGCCTGCGACATGAAAAATATCTCTCATTTTGACCTTGTAGGAGGGCTTTTTGATTACCTGGATAATACACTTGATATCCGGCCTGTTGATCAGCCGGGCTTATTCAGATTGCGGAACATAGAGTATTTCAGAAGGGTCAGGGCTATAGAATTTACGATGGCACACGATGATGGCCGGAATTATAACAAAATTGAAAATGCGGATATTGTTTTATGTGGCGTTTCGAGAACCGGCAAAACCCCTTTGAGTATTTATCTTGCAATGTTCGGATGGAAAGTCGCCAATGTACCAATTATCCCAGGACTTGAACCTCCGGAATCCTTATTTAAAGTTGACCCCAAAAGGGTATTTGGCCTGAATATTTCTACCATACCTTTAGTCGCCCAGCGTAAAAGCAGGGTTACCCGTTTTAATATGCCCGAAGACTCGGACTATATCAACAGAAGGAAGGTACGGGCAGAGTTGGATTATGCGATGAGTCTTTTTAATAAAGGCGGATTCACAGTACTGAACGTATCTAATAAACCAATTGAGTATTCAGCAAATATGATCATTACCTTGCTTACAGAGCGGTTTGGATCTGATAAATGGCAAAGGGATGAGGTTTAGAAATCATAAAGTCTGAAACTCATTCTACGGTCTTCCCGGAAAAAACACTCACTCCCGGATGGATAGGATTTCCGGATGCCCGCCTGTAAGCCACCACCTGTCCTGTATGATAAATAGCATCTTCAATAGGGCCATTAATCATATTCCAGAATGGGAATTCTACTGTATTACCCTCTCTCTGAAAAATAATTTTGAAATCTTCAATATCACCCTCTTTTAATAGTTTGCTAGTTTTTTCAAAGTTCTCCAGAGTCCTTTTGCGCTTTTCTTCAAAAGTCAGATCTTCATTGGCACGTGAATTTACTTTGCTTTGAGGGGCATTTACAATGGTTCTGGATAGCCCGTAAATATGGTCAATAGTTTCACCTGTTGTCCTGGAATCTTCACTGGGCCTGTAGGCCAAATCCTCTACTCTAAGTGATTCCGTAGCCCAGTAATAGCGATATCCAAGTCCATCCACCATCCTTGCAGCTACGGTTTCAGGGGTATAGGAATCCGGATAATCCGGAATTTGTCGATAGGGTAAATCCTCCCTGTCTTTTGCTGGATTACTATCCTGGCTTTGAGAAATTGCCTGATTCATGATGGTGAATTGTAAAATGAAAAGCGTAATTAAAAGTCTCATTGAAAGGTTGATTTATAATTCGTGGGTAAAATATAATCAATACTACATGATATCAAAGAAAATGATTATGATGATAGAAAAACAATATTTAGTATAATCCAAATAGTGGCGGTTTTTACTAATTTAAATGAAGGGTTTTCCAATCTTCATCGGATAATTCTTGTTGGATTTTTTTATCCCTATGGTAAATATCATTGAGGAAGAAAATATCTCCGTTATCCAAAAAACCGCTTGTCCAGTACAACAACAATACATCTAATGGTTTTTTTAAATTGACCGTTTTTTCTTTTTTTGCATTGAGCACATCCTGAATTTTTTCCTGATTCCATTTATCTTCATCATTGAGCAGAATCTCGGCAAGTTTCAAAGGATTCTGAACTCTGATGCACCCATGGCTAAAAGCTCGCTCTTCTTTTGTAAAAAGGTATTTTGAAGGAGTATCGTGAAGATAAACAGCATGTTTATTTGGAAAAATAAACTTGACCTGCCCCAATGCATTTCCGGGTCCCGGTTCCTGCCTCAAAGTATATGCAAAATTAGATTGATCTACTTTGGTCCAGTCAACGCTGCTTTGCGGAATTGCTTTACCTCCACGGGTTAACAATGAAATATTCCGGGTAGAAAGATAGTCCGGATCTTTCTTGATTTTTGGAAGGATTTCTTTAGTGGCAATAGAATAGGGTACCGTCCAGGTTGGGTTGAAGACGAGGTATTTCATCTTTGATCTGAATATGGGAGTTTGGTGATAATAGGTGCCCACCATTACTTTAGTTTCGTGTGTCAATACACTATCCTGAAGATAATACAATTGGAATCTTGCGATGTTTACCAGTATCATATCATTGCTGAGGTCATGCAATATCCAGCGCGCTCTTTCCATATTCAGTTTTATCTTATTGAGTTTTTGATCAATGGGAATATTAAGTGCGGCGATAGTTTTTTTGCCAATAACTCCATCAGGATTCAAACCATGTCGATCCTGAAATTTTTTAATGGCCGCAACTAACTCCTCATTATATGATGCATCATTTATACTCTCTTCAAATTCTATATCGCCGGTAACAAAGAGTCTTTTTCTTATCGCTCCCAGCTCATCACTAATCTCACCTGGTTTAATCACATTATTTACGGATACTTTTTCCCAGCCGCCATTATCTTTGATCAATTGATACCTGATCATTTCATTCACAAATTGTGAATAAGGAGCATATTGAGGTCTGAAATTATAAATTGTTTCTGTAATCGAATTTTCTTTAATAGCATTGAGGAAAATTTTTACTGGATTTTCAGGAATATCCTTGGCTAAAAGATTCCAATTTACATCGAGGGTATTCGGATTAAGCTTCCCCTTTATTAAATGGTTAGAATAAATTAATAATCCATCGGTTAATAAAACATCAAATTGGGCTATGCCTTTATAATCCAGAAAAGTGTTGTTTAAAATATTCTCTCGAAGTGATAATAATTCTTTAATGTGATAGTCATCTGGATTGAGTCCGTCTGTCCAGGAATTATTAATGCATTCCATTGCCTCTAACCTATTGTTACTATCGAACCAGTTTAGGCCATAGCCAGTTTTTTTATATATTTCCGGCAACACATTTTTAGAAAAAATGTACTCTCCATTAATTTGATACAGATCATTTCCATTGATAGAATCAAGGATTACTTTTACATAAACCTGAATACTGTCTAAGGAAAAATTGGAAAAAATATCCTTAGGTTCTTCCGGAACTTCTGCCGGTTGTTCTTCCATGACAGGGGGTTCATCTATTATATGGTAGTTGTAAGAGATTGTTTTCTGAGTGCAATAGGATAACAATATTGGCAGTAAAAAAATCAAATATTTTTTAAAGTAGTACATGCTATCGGATTGATATAAATAGGGTTATAATTAAATAAAGGCGATTATCTTCTATAAGTATTCTGATTTTTCAATATAAGATTTTTGATTGGAATATATGAATATCAAGGATTTGTTTTTTATCAGATCAATAATCTTATTATAATTTTCTGCGGGTAGTGTGGGACAACCAAAGCTTCGACCAAGGCGTCCGGCCTTATCTATAAAAATATCACTGACGTAGTCTGCACTATGAATTACAATATGGCGTTTCCTGGCATTGTCATTGATGTTTTTTTCAAGTCCATCTAATTTTAAAGAAAGGCCGTGTTTACCAAAATAGGTTTCCGCAGTAAGAAAAAACCCGAGGCTACTTTGCTTTGAATTGACAACATTGGAAAAGGATTCGGGAATATCCCACCCTGAATTTTTACCATGGGCTACCAAACTTTCATAAATTATTTTACTGTTTTTTAAATCGACAATAAACAGTCGTTCTTCTGTTGACGATTTATTGAAATCAATGATTGTAAGGATATTTTTCTTTTTTATGGCATCTTTTAATAGTAGTTGCCAATAGCCATGATAGGCAAGAGAAAACGCTTTAATACTTAAATCCCGGTTATGTAATGACTTGTAAATACTGTTTGCAGTACTATCAATGGAAGTAATTTGAGCACTATCTAAACACAGAGATGAAGCCTCGTTTTCACTTGTATTCAGGATAAATAAAATTAAAATGAAGAATGCCTTTTTTACCGTGTTCATTAAATTCTTGTTTGAGAATGCTTTCAAGGCAAGGTGGCTGTACAACTATTAAATACAAATGTACGAAAAATGTTATTGCGACTCAGAATTCCGCTTTAAAAGTTCTTAGTATATAAACTTGATAAAATTAAAACGGTTCGGCTTCAATCTCTATTATTTTACTTCTGATCTTTACTTTGCTTTTCATTTCTTCCATCCCGTTTTTCCAAATGTTGTCTTTAGAAATCCTGTTTGCAAACAAGTTTATATAACGGGCATATTGGAAATCAAGCCAAAAATAGGTCCCCGATTTGTATCCTGATGAATTTTCATAGACCAGGCGCGTTCTTATTTGGATCATTTTCAACTCCTTGATCAATCTTTTGTATTCATAGAGTGATAATTCTTTCCTGGTAATTATCCTGATGGAGGTGCTTATTTTATCTCCGGGTTTTATATTTTGAAGTTGCGCGTTTTTCTGGTAATACTGGTAATTTTCAATTCTTGGCAGGTCAGTTGCAAGCCTGAGCGGGATATGGCTCAATAACTTCACTTTAGAATTTGGCAAAAATTCTGCGTATATATCCTGAATTCGTACATTATAAGCCCAGTATTCTGAGTCGTTACATAGGTCACTGGTAAATATAAGTCCCCCCCATTTAAATTTATCACCAGATACTTCGCCCTTTGTGGGGTCTATTCGAATATTTTTAAAAAACAATTTAGGTCTGAAGAAGTGTTTCTTGATTTGGGATATTATAAATACACCTGCCAGTATGCCTCCAAAAAATGCTCCAGATACAACTAAAAAAAAGTTACCGAAAAAATCAGCCATAGGTTGTAAGCTATTTTAACAAAAGTAAAAATATTTTTTTAACTTCAATATAGTGTTTGGCAGCTAGTTATATGATAATTTACGACCAATGGCCGTTTTATTTCGATCGGATAAAAATCTATTTTGTTCGTCCTTTAACCCCCTTGTCAAATATTTCATCAACCGGTTCCCACAGTTCTATTTTGTTTCCCTCCGGGTCGAGAATATGAACAAATTTTCCATAATCATAGCTTTCTATTTTATCTAACACAGTCACACCCTCTTCCTTCAGTTTTTTCACCAGCCATTCCAGGTCATCAACCCTGTAGTTGATCATAAAATCTTTTAGAGAAGGTTGAAAATAATCTGTTGAATCACTAAATGGACTCCACTGACTGAAGCCTTTTTTCTCGCTATCTTCAGCATGTCGCCATTCGAAACAGGTACCGTATTCATCCGTATCGAACCCGAGATGTTTCTGGTACCATGACTTGATATCATCAGGATTTTTTGTCTTAAAAAATACTCCTCCTATACCTGTAACTCTTTTTTTATTTTCACTCATAAGATCACTACCACAAAGGTATGTAATATATATATACTAAAAGATTAAAAATAGTAAACATTAAGAGATTAAGGGGAGCATGAGCACATTATTCGGTACTTAAAGAAGCAGGGATATATTAACATGGGGACCATAGTTTGTGATATTCATATTCACTATTTTTCTTAAAAACCCACCCTTGCCTTCGCGAAGCCGCTACGGCGAAGCAAGGCCTAACCCCTCCATGGAGCGGAATATTATCCTGATGAAATTTAAACTTGTCATATTCAATGATCGCCTGATTAATACCGCCGGTTAGGCCAGCTTCTAGTTTCCCCATACCTGCCAATGATTTAGTGAACAACGCCTCATCTCAAAATTTGCATGTAAGTTATTAAAGGTTTTACTATAAACTATACCCGTAACATGGCAGATTTAATGGAATTATTTGAGAGATGGAACGCGGGAGATTTAGCACCTCAGAATCGCTTGCATATGCATTAGAATGGATTCCGGTACTGACACTGATTTGTTGCAAATGAGATTTCAATACTTTTTTAATTATTAAAAAATAGTATATTGGTTGGATAAAAAAGATAAATCATGGAACCCGACGTGCTTGAAGGTGTGAAGTTGAATTGGAATCCTAATACAACAATAGCCTTGAATCTCGCCATAGCATTTATAATGCTTGGCGTGGCCCTTGGGTTAGATAAAGATAATTTTATCCAATTATTTAAAAACCCAAAATCCACACTGACGGGTATTATTTCTCAATTTATTCTGCTTCCGTTTTTTACTTTCATTCTTGTGTGGTTGTTTAATCCCTTACCGGGACTGGCGTTGGGAATGATATTGGTAGCAGCTTGTCCGGGAGGAAATCTTTCTAATTTCTTTTCTTCCATAGGAAAGGGCAATGTTGCTTTATCTATCAGTCTGACAGTAGCTGCATCTTTTTTGGCAGTAATATTTACGCCATTAAATTTTGAATTTTGGGGAGGTATGCTGGATAATACTTCAGGTTTGCTAAAAACGGTGAACATCAACTTCTTTCAAATGGCTCAGTTGATATTTTTTACCATAGCGCTTCCCCTGATCATCGGAATTATTTTTAAGGAAAAACTCCCCTCATTTACCGCGAAGATTATAAAACCAATCAAGTATATTTCATTTCTGATTTTGATCGCCATCATTGGGTTGGCTTTATCGAGCAATTTTGAATTATTTTTGGGGTATTATCATTACATTATTGCTTTGGTACTAATTCATAATGCCTTAGCTTTGGCTATTGGTTATTATTTTAGCCGGTTAATGAAATTAAGTGAGCAAGACAAAAGGACTATTACCATTGAGACAGGAATTCAGAATTCCGGACTTGGCTTACTCATTATTTTTTCAGTTTTTAACGGTCAGGGAGGAATGGCTCTGATCGCTGCATGGTGGGGCATCTGGCACATAATTTCAGGTTTTGCCATATCGCAATTTTTTGTTTATAGAGCAGCAAGTGCGGCAAAGGCGGCTGCATCAATAGTAAGATGAATGAAATTAAGTGACTTATATTATTATCCTCTAAAGCTTTACGTTGTAATTTCCTGTTTCCTATATTTCAGGAAATTGCGTGTTACAGGATTAAAAAACATTCCAGTTAAAGGTCCGGTGATCTATGCGATCAATCATCAAAATGCATTGTTAGATCCTTTAGTTGTTCATTCCGTTTCGTGGCGAAATCCTTATTTTCTTACCAGGGCGGATGTCTTTAATAATAAATTTTTAGATAAATTTCTGAGAGGAGTAAAAATGCTCCCCATTTATAGAATCAGAGACGGATTCGATAGCATTAAAATGAATGAGGGGATTTTCGAAGCCACGAAAACAATTCTCATTAAGGGTGGTGTTGTTGGAATATTTCCGGAAGGTAGCCATAGCATAACCTATAGGTTGAGACCACTGAAAAAAGGAATTGCAAGGATTGCGTTTATGGCAGAAGATTCAGCGGATTTTACACTCAATGTGCAAATTGTTCCTGTTGGTATTCACTATGAATCACATTTCTCCACTAAGGGCAGAGCACTTGTCTCCTACGGGAAACCAATACTCGTTGCGGATTACAAACAAACTTTTTTGAAGGATCAAAATAAGGCTTTCAATAAACTTCTATCAGAAATTTCAGACCGTGTGAAATCATTGATTATAAGTATAGAAAGTAAAGATTACGACAGGATTTATGAAATCTATAAGAATAAAAGAGTTTACAAAAGGAACCTAAAAGAGCAGTTGAAAGCAGACCAGGCACTTATTTATTCCATAGAACACGGAAAAAAATTTGAAGAAAAATCCAACACAGGAAATTTATTGATGAGAGTGATCGATAATTCCTGGTATCTGCTGTGGAAAATTGTAGGTTTTATTCCCAGGACAATAGTTGATTTCTTGGTAAAAAAAAGAGTTAAAGATCCTCATTATATTGGTACAATTAGATTAGCCTATTCGATGGTTTTATTTCCTATTATATTATTAATTCTGTACTATTTGGTTAAGTTTTTAGTGTTTTAACTGAATTTTAAGAAAATAAAAATTGAATGAAAGTGTGGGCAATATATCTGTGTGAAATATAAATATTAAAATAAAGTCTAATGCGAGTAATTAGTTTTTTGTTTTTTTATTTTATCCCGTCTTTAGTCATATCACAAGCAAGGTATTTCGATGGTAATGTAAAGGATAAAAATGATAGTATATCCATCTCTGATGCACATATTTTTGATACAAAGGGATATTTAAGGGCGGTTACTGACAGATATGGTGATTTCCACTTACAATATTTTGAACATGAAACTTTTACGGCTTCGTGTATTGGATACAAATCAATTTGTTTTCCTGTTTCAAGATTATTACTTGATTCAGTAATATTCATGGCGGAGGATACTGTAAAACTTAATGAAATTATAATAACACCATTAACTGCAAATGAAATTATTTCGCGGAGCATAGAGCAAATAGACAATTTTTATCTATTTGATGATATAACCACTACTGGAGCATTTAAATTAATTGTAGAAAAAGACGATACAATTATTTTTAGTAGGGAAAATATTGAATTGCAGGTAATCATGAAAGCCCCTGATTATTTCCCTCAATTAATGGAAAACACGAAAACAGTAGTCAGCGATAATTCTGATGAAATCACGTCGGCCATCTTTGGGAATTTTGAAAGTGAAATAAGCAATATTTTTTACTTTGACCATATTATTCGAAAAAGAGGATTTTTCAACTCCGATAATTTAGAAATGTGGAACTTTAAGATTGCCGGATATACAGTTTTAAATGAAACAAACATGATAATTATTTCAGCCAATTTTATTGACCACACAAGAAATTTATATCATGCGAGCAAAATTTATATAAATGAGGAAGATTATGGTATTATGAAAATTAAATTTACATACAATTGGAAAAAAAGAAATTATATAAAATCTAAAATAGATACTTTATGGATTGCCGATGTAAAATGGGAAGGTCGAGCAAATTATTTAAAACAAGGCAAAAAATACACTCTTTCAAATTTGGAGTATATAAATGAAAAGGCTGTCTATGATAAAAACCTTATGCATAACTATGGGAAATTATATGATTATGAAATACTCTGCAATTTTACTTCGAATCAAATAGAAACTGATTTATAATTTTGATCCGTTCAACCAACTCAATCGAATTCGTTGCCTTTTATTTCTTATTCCTTTTAAAAAATTTCAATTAATGTAGCCTTCACACCTGATCAATGCAGATCATAGAAAAACAAAGTAGTATGAATCGGGATTTTTATGACTTATTTCGTAATAGATAATTAGGTGAAACTTTCCTGCGTTACAGCATTGTCTTTATATGCTTTTTAGACAAAACTCCTGAATCGAAATGAAAAAAGGCATCCCAAAATGAGATGCCTTGGAAAACTATTTTATTTATTCCTTATGATTCAATGACTTCAATAGTGTCTATCGAATCTCCTTGCTGTATTGCATCTAAAACATCTAATCCCTCGGTTACCTTTCCGAATACCGTATGGTGCCTGTCCAGGTGCTTGGTGTTGTCCCGGCTATGACAAACGAAAAATTGAGAACCTCCCGTATTTCTACCCGCATGGGCCATGGATAGTACGCCTTTGTCGTGAAACTGATTATCTCCATCCAGTTCGCAATCAATAGTATAACCTGGTCCGCCTGTTCCGTCACCTTTTGGGCATCCTCCCTGAATTACAAAATTCGGAATTACCCGGTGCCATGTGAGATTATCGTAATAACCATTTTTCGCAAGTTTTGTAAAATTTTCAACTGTGTTAGGGGCATCCTTTTCAAAGAATTCTACCTTCATTTCTCCCCTGTTGGTTTTAATTATTGCTTCTTTCATTAACTTTTTTATTTAATAGCCGACAAAGTTAATAATTTATCTTTACTCTCAAGAATCAGTTGAAATTTCTTTAAACGGTAAGTCCGGAATTGCGATTTAGGATCAAATGGCTGCAATAATATCATCAACGACGTCTTTGGGCATTTACAGTGATGTCTTCATCTGTATTGGTAATTGAATAGTTATATTCAGATTTGATGTTTATTTCATTTATCAGAATACCGCAAGGTGGGGTCCATTTGGAAGTGATGCTAATACGCTCGGAATCTATAATCCAGATCGTTCCGTCCATCATAATCAATTTTTGTCCATCCTCCTGTATTGCCATTAAATTAGTTCTCTGCATCTTCCCTTTTTTAAAAATTATCCGCTCTCAATAATCAATGAGACATAATATAGTCATCATCTTAGTGAAATTCACTTATTACCGAAAAGTAATGTTAATTTTAATAAATCAAGACTTATATTAGGCTGCTAATTGAGGAATGGTGAGCATTCTATAACTATAAAAAACAATAAACCCATGAACAGGAGACAATTTATTCGCAATTCGGCTCTGTCTGCAATATCCATAAAGCCCTTGGCAGGGTCATTTCAAAATACGAAGTCATCTGATAAAAATATTGAAATACTTAACCCATTAGGACGCGTACCTGTCAGTATGATTATTGACGATTCTACAAGCCTGGTCAATCTGGCTCATTACGGGATTCCTCAATTTGCAGAAGTATTTCCTGACAGATATTTTAAAGATTGGCGGAAATTGCCAAGAGAAATCCCCGACACATTCGTGGCAGAATTTATTGAGTGGTGCGATTTGAATGGCGTGAAAGGTAAATACAGCATGGTGCCATATCCTGCATGTACAGGGTGGCTTCACAGATTTATACCGGGCTGGTCTAAAAATGATTTAAAAAACAGTCTCAACCTCGTTCGGAATGAGGTCACCAGAAATTGGGACATCCATCCGGAGATGATCAGCCATACCAGGGTTATTGATATTAAAACAGGACTCCCATATCCCAATGCCACTCCCGACTTCATGGAAAACTGGGAATGGAGCCAGGAGAAGAGCGCCGATGAATTGGCGTCTTACCTATCTTATGCCTTAAATGTATTGAAGGAAGCCGGATTGTACTGTGAAGGAATCACGACGCCTGGCACATTTGGTAATCGGAATATGACGAATTTAGCCATCGCTACTCAAGAGGCTGTCAAAGAGATATACAATGCCGATGTCAGTCATTTTTTCAGGAATGTTATTACTGATAAAGAAAAAAGCGTCGCACCTGTAGTGATGCATAAAGAAAATATCCAATCTTCAGATCCATCCTGCGCTGTTCATATTATAGGCTGTACAGGTGACTGGTTTGGAGGCTGGGATGGCCTGACTCCGGGCAGTCCGGAAAAATTCATTACAAAAGATCTCAGCTCCGGAAGGATGGTTGACGTAATCGAAAGCGGGGAACCCGCAATTATGGTCTGTCACTGGCCCGGCATTTATTACAATGGTGAAAAGTTAGGATTCAATATTTTTAAAGAAGTAGTAGGCCGTCTGGAGCAAAAGTACGGGGCTGATATTCATTGGATGAAACTTAGTGAAATTGCGCGTTATTGGGCAGCAAAAGAGTTTGTTTCTTTCGAAGAATCAAACGATGGTCTGACAATCAATGCTCCATTCCCGGCAAAAGACTTCACTTTCTCGATGGATATGAAAATTCGCAATCCTGAACTCCACTTTGGAAGTGAAAGCCTTAAGCTAACTGAATTGGCTTCTTCCGGATCAATAAAAAGCAACAGTTTTTCCCGGAGCAAAGGACAAACTGTAGTATGTTTAGATTTACCAAAAGGAAGATCGACATTGAGAAAAGGGTAAAGACCCGGTATCCAGAATTCAACTCCATCAGAGTTTTCCTACAGAAAAACTCTGATGATTCAATTGCTAATTTCGTCCGCTTGGTCTCTCCCATATGTTTAGTCTCTCAGACCTATTACTAGCAAAAAGCACCATTTTCCCAGGTACGAAAGCAAGATATATTCCTGCCTATTCAATAGTGGTCTTAAGCTCAGGGGGTTTGTCTTAGCGAGAAGCTCTGAGGCCAGGATGCCATTTAATAAATCATTGCGGATAGCAGGGAGACTCTTCAGGCTGCGCCCTTCAAAGTGACGGATGTTTGTTGGAACGAAAAGGGCTTTGCGCCAGGGATGGAGCGGCATGTTTGAGCTCGAAATGGCCTTGCGTGCTGCCTGCCATTGCACTGGATCTTGCGCTTGGACAGACAGGATGGCAAGCGAGTAGCGACAGCCTGCTTGCAGTAGGCAGGCCCGCCCGGGCGCCCATCACCCCGAAAACGTATTGAAGTCGTACCTCAGTTTCGAGCCGGTATCCAGGGTTGACGCCCGCATTAGTGCTCCTGCCCCATATTTGGTTTTTATCCTGTCAGTTGCTTCAAAGAGATTGATCTCCTCCCGGGTATCGTCAAACAAGTTGATCTGATAATTGCCATGCGCCAGTTTGCTGAGCCTGATCCCAATCAGCCGTATCAGGATGCGCCTGGTGTATAATTTGTCGAAAAGTCCCAGGGCCTTATCGATCAGCGTTTTATCTGAAGAGGTGTATGGGATGTGCAGTTGCTTGCTTGTCGTTTCGAAATCTGAATAGCGAATTTTTACAGCGATGCAGGCGCACAGTTTTTTTTCGCTTCTCAGCTTGAATGCCAGCTTCTCGACCATGGCCGTGAGTATGGCTTTCATCTTCTTCACATCAATGCTGTCTGTCTCGAAGGTGCTTTCCGTCGATATGGATTTTCGCTCCACAAATGGTATCACGGGGCTGTTGTCAATACCGTGAGCCTTGTTCCAGATGATGCGCCCGTTTTTCCCAAAGGTAGCTTCGAGCATTCCAACCGGCATTTCCCGAAGCGTTTTCACCCTGGTAATGCCCATTTCATAAAAGAAATCAGCAGTTTTTTTTCCAATCATGGGGATTTTCCGAATGGATAATGGCGCCAGAAAAGCCTCTTCATTCCCCTGTTCTATCTGCCTTTGACCATTGGGTTTGCATTCGCCGGTGGCGACTTTCGATACCAGCTTATTTACGGACAAGCCCATAGAGATGGGAAGATGGGTCTCTTTCATAATCGTTTTCCTCAATTCGCCCGACCACCTGTAACATCCGAAAAATTTGTCCATACCACTCAAATCCAGGTAGAATTCATCGATGGAAGACTTTTCAAATAGCGGCGCTTGCTCGCGAATGATTTCCGTAACCACCTTGGAATGCCTGCTATAGGCCTCGGCATCGCCGGAGATCACGATAGCATCGGGGCATAGCTGAAGGGCCAGTTTCATAGGCATGGCGGAATGCACGCCAAATTTTCTCGTTTCATAGCTGCAGGCCGCAACGACGCCGCGATCGCTTTTACCCCCTATAATCAGCGGCTTGTTTTTGAGTCTGCTGTCACGCAAACATTCTACCGACACAAAAAATGCATCCAGGTCCATGTGCAGTATCGATCTTCCGTCATTTGCGAGCATACGAATTAAAATAGCTAATTATTTTAGTTTTTATTTGTAATGAAAATCCTTTTTGCTAAATTTATACGTAATATTACTAATATATGTAGTAATAAATAAGAATAAAAGCAATTATTCAGAATCAAATCGTGGTAAAAATGCGGGGACCTTACAGTGAAAGATATGACGGGTTGCAGATAAAAGTTGAGAGCAAGAAGTTGAAGTCAGGAAAATGCCAGGTGAAGTTCTTTACATATGGATTGTATGCAGAAGATTTTTACGGATATGCGCTGGTGGAAGGAGATAAAACTTTGAGAGAAGTTGTGGAAGAAATAAAAGCTAAGCTCAATGAAATGGGTAATCCTGCTAATTATTATCAGCAAAACTTATATTCGATCAAAAGAGACAGGACACGAGTGGAAGATTTTGTAATATTTAAAGCGTAACAATATTATTATCAGAATTTAATAAGCGAGATATCAATATCTTACATAGTTAGAACTAAAGAAATAGACTAGATAAATTAGTCAAATTATACTCCAAATGATAAAAAGGAATGAGCATAATAAGCGATAACCTGAAATATTTAAGAAAAAAAATAAGTCTCACCCAGGAACAAATGGCTCAACAAATTGGAATAAAAAGGTCATTACTCGGTGCATACGAAGAGGGAAGGGCTGACCCGAGGATCAGTAATCTGCTGAAATTTGCTGAGATTTTTGACTTGTCTGTCGATCAGCTGATAGGTGCTAACCTCACTGAGGGAAATAATGCCATCAGTTTTAGTAAGACAGCGGAAAGGTCTTCGGATAATTTGAAGGTATTGTCCATAACGGTTGACAAAAATGATAAGGAGAACATTGAGCTGGTACCTCAGAAGGCGGCAGCCGGATACCTGAATGGTTATTCGGATCCTGAGTATATAGAGGAATTGCCCCGGTTTCAACTGCCGGTATTGCCGGATAATGCAACTTACAGGGCTTTTGAGATCAGTGGAGATTCGATGTTACCCTTGCGAAATGGCACCATAATCATTGGTCAGTTTCATGAAAATGTCATCAATCTGAAAAATGGGAAAACATATATTTTAGTAACGAAAGATGAGGGCATCGTTTATAAAAGAGTTTTTAGATATGCTGATAATCCGGAATTATTCTGCCTTGCCTCAGACAACAGGCAATACAGCACCTACGATGTACATGGAGAAGATATTGTAGAAATCTGGGAATCGAAAGCATTTATAAGTATGGAATTCCCCGACCCAGGTGAGGAGGATGAGTTTACCCTAAAAAGACTTGCAGATATCGTGTTGGATCTGCAGCAGGAGGTTATTAAGTTGAAAGATAGATAGGTTATTGGTTCAATAGTTCAACGATTTGTGGTTCAACGGTTAACATCATCCATAACTTTTCAAGGTTTCAATCAACCTGTTTATTTGAGCTATTCGTTTAATATTTGCACTATCAGATCGCTTGAATTTATAGCATGTTTAGTGTGCATTTATGTTATTTTTCAAGTTTTTTAATCAAACTTTTTGGTTCTAGTATTTCTAATTTACAATCTGTATAATCTTTAACATTTCGAGTAACAATAACTTGTATTTCATTGTATTCGGCTGAAAATACCTGAACAGCATCTTCAAAATCTTTCATGCCTGATTCTAAAGCATCAATAATCATTTCTTTGTCAACACCTATAACATCAACTATCTGTATTAATTCTACTAAAAATTTCTTTGCTTTAGTTTTATTTGTTTGTTTGCTGGCAATATAATAGATGTCTGTAACTGATGTTGCTGAAATGTATCCTTCTAATTTATTTTCATCAATCTTGCTAAATATTTTCGCTGAGTCTTTGAAATATGGCGCTCTTTTTAAAGCTATATCTAAAATTACGTTTGTATCTATGAGTATTTTAATCATCTGTATTTTTCAGACAAATAGTCATATTTTGATAAATCTGCATCATTGTCTTTAAGAAATCCCGCCCACTTATCTACAAAAGATTTACCAATTGCTCTCTTTTTCATTTTTCGATTTTTAGGGACAATGATTATTTCAACATCTGTATCAAATAATGATGGTGTAAATGGAAGCTGAATAGTTCCATTTGAGGATATTTTTGTATTAAACTTAAAAATTTTCATTTTTTTATCAAAGTTACAAAATCTAAACTCGATTTTCGAATGTTCAATTGAAACAGTAGGGGGAATCTAGCAGATTATTAAAAGTATTGAAAATTTAAAAAATTATCAAGTTTACTTAATTCATCGAATTTTGATGCTTTACTTGGACTTATTTATGAATTCTGTTTCAGAAACTTTTGATTATTCCAATTGATGGATATACAAATTTGATCGGGTTTGGCTTGCTTAGATCTGCAACCGATGAGTACGTGACTTTAACATCGATATACATAGTTTCAGAGATTTTGAATAATGAACCAAGTCCCAATCCCAGATTAAAAGTATTGTAGTCACTTTTTTCATCTGTTCTCACGTCACCCAATCCATCAGTTTCAAAGTAATTATAGCGTGTTTTTCCTATACCCGAAATGAACGAAATATAAGGTTTGATTTTGACTGAGTTTAGCATGTAAAATTTAAAATCTAAGTTTAACCCAAAAGACTTATAGGAATATTCAGAATAATGTACATGTTGATTTAACACAGTATTATATATATAAGTCACTTCATTTTTTGTAAATCCATAATATGGCATTAACCCTATAGCAAACCTATTTGAGAAGGAATAGTCAACGCTGCCGGTAAATAAACCGCCTTGCAAACCGGAAGCATTTGTATCGAATAAAGGAGCGCCGCTTAAACCAACTTGCCAGGAACCTTTTTCAATTTGGCCTAAAAGTGACGGGCTATAACCAATTAAAAAAATGAAAGCTACTACAAATATCTTGATATTCACGATGATTGAGCATTTATCATAATGAAGATACTGTCCATAACTGTGAATACAAACTATTTAACAATTTTTAACATTTGCCCGTACAGGTTTTCATCTCGCACAAAGACTCTATGTTTACCCAACTCTATCTCATCAACCATAGCCATTCAAGGTTTCAATCAACTTTTTGATACGAGCAATGCTTTCCTTATTTGCATTTTCATTAGGCTTCAATTCATACCACAATCCATCGCCGGGAGAAATATAATTTCCCTGAGTTTTCGGAATTTTCTCAAAGCTGTTCTCAGGCAAGTAGTCAATGCTGAAAATAAATTTTAATAGCTTTTGACCTTCGCCCCAGCCCATGGATTTACTCCTCATTTTCAGTGAGTTAACCTGTAAATCTCTTCCAGCGAAGGAGAATGTAAAATCAATTTTTTGATTTAGCTTGTTGGAGTTTTCGGGTAGAAAACTAATTTGAAGAGGCGCTTCCTTTTTACTCATTTCAAAAACGGCCTGGATGATTTCCTGAACGAATATCTCCCAGGGCCTTGTAACGGCAGGTTGCAAAACTTCAGATTTATCATCGCCAGTAATCTTTATTATAAATTCTGAGCCGTCTTTTGACCGCGATGGTTTTTTCTTCCAATTGGTTAAACTGAGTTTATTTTCGATCTCTTTCCCCCAAACAGGAGGCAAATTTCCATTCCAGCTATAATCGTCATCCACAGAAAATCCTTCTTCAAAAATCTCTTCTTCCGTTATTTCATCCCGGTCATAATATTCCAGTTGCAGATCCACCTGATAGTCCTCAGAGCTACTTTTTGAAATTTCTACCTTATACCTGTGACAAAAAGGTGGCGGAATTGGTCCTGTGATGTATTCAATAGTTATTTTGGTGAAAGTTTCGATATGCCTCATTTTCTCATCTAATGTTCATTGCGAAGATATACTTCTGCATTCCTAATTCTGTCAATTTTTCCTGATTTTGTATAGATCAATTCCGGGATTTGACTGAGTGCTTTTGGATTATGATACCGGGGTAAATTATTTTTAAGTATCTGCAATATATATACTTCATCCAGCATCGTTTCACCATATTCGATCAATAATATCATTTTGTTGGTGAGTATTTTATCGGGCGTGGATAATATGCAAAAAGGCTGGATGATCCCGAGGCCATGAAGCATTTCCTTAACTTGCTGTTCTATTTTCTCAATCTGAATTTTTATCCCGCCGGAGTTAATCACATTATCGTATCTACCTATCCACTTAAAAGATTTGTCATCGATCAATTCTACGATATCATTCGTGATCAATCCCTTGATTTCCAGTATCCGGTCACGAATAATGAGGCAATTCCGTTCGTCCCTCGAAAAGGATACGCCTTTCAGCGCATGGTAAATGTCAGATTTTTCCAGGCCGTTTACACTTCTCAAAGCTACATGTGACAATGTTTCTGTCATGGAATAACTATGATAAATGGTTGGTTTTAGTTTTTGAAGCTTTGATTCGAGCTGAGTGTGTAATCCTACTCCACCGATTAATAGTTTTTTTATATAGTCAAATTTTCTTGCGGATACTTCTTGAGCACCTTCCACCTGAAGGGGTGTCATGGCAACAAAATCGATAATTTGTCCGGGGGTGATTTGAGTGAGTGGATTGGCATTTGGCGTAACAACTATTAAATTCAAATCACCCTCAATGGCCCTGATGATCATCATCTTCCCGGCTACAAATTCAATATTCAGACAAGCAAGAGCTGTTTGTCCGGGTTTCAATTTAAATGTTTCAATTGATCGTCGGGCACTTTTTATCAACTGGTATCGTGAAAATTTGATTTCTTTGGGGGTACCGGTCGAACCGGATGTTTTAAGTAGGAATTCATTTTGATCCGAAAGCCAGCTTTTGATAAAAGAAAGCGTATCATATTCAAATTCTGAGATATCGCCCTGTTCAATCTCATCATTTAGCAGTTGATGGATTTTTATCAATTTTCCGTTGAGAATGAATGACTTCACATCGATTGAATTTTCTATTTGAGTGGAAATGCGTAATTGTTAAATATGATTTAATGCTATAATAATTTTTACTTTTGATATTACCAACCAGATATGTTTGGTTTTTCTGATTGCTTCCATCACAAATCTGTCTAACTTCCTATACCCATCTTTTCAATAAATATCTCTATTTTTATTTTTATTATCCCATTATTTCATTTTCCGATAAATTCGTCGTAGATCCATTTTAATAACCACTCATGTTGTAATCATTCATTTCCATAATTGAGCGGCTTTTAGCTTAAACTTTTCAAAAACCTGCTGATTGATATTGGCTTCGGTTTCAATCTCCAATATAGCTGATCCGGTTTTTTTATTGAAAAACTCTTTCAGAATATCCGGTAAAGCCTTCGGAGTTTTTACTGCAAAATACTTCATACCAAAATCACGCGCAGTGTTTGCAGCATTTAGTTTTTGCTGAGTTTCAAAGAATGTTTCCAATTCATCCAATTGTTTTGGCCCGTTAAGGAGCCTGAATATTCCTCCGCCATGATTATTGAGGATGATGATCCTAAGGTTATCAGGCATATGATTGTGCCAAAGCCCATTTCTATCATAAAAAAATGCAATATCTCCAATGAGGAGCACATTCAACTTATCGTTGTTGATTGCATGGCCGAGGGAAGTACTCAAACAACCATCAATCCCGCTTGTCCCGCGGTTTGCCCAAACTTCAATTTCCTGCTCCTTCCCAATACCCAGGATGTTCGCGTATCTAACAGGCATGCTGTTGGCCAGATGCAGAATACTTTCCGATGGTAATTGAGATATAATTCTTTGGACTGCATGGAATTCACTCAGATAATCAATGTTAAAAAAATCATTGATAAATGTGCGTGCCTGCAATTCTTTTGTAACCCAGAGATTGTAAAAGGCATTTTGCTTTTTGTTAGAATTCATAAAGTGTTCCTCAATTATTCTAAAAAAAACTTCGGGATTCAATTCAATATTTTTAGTGAGCGACTTGAATGGATCTATAGTTTCATTATTAAAACCAATATGCCAGTGATCCATAACTTTCTCATTGCGAAGAAAGTTCTTTAATTTTTTTGAAAGCACGCTTTGTCCAAATGAAATCAGAAGATCAGCGCTCAGATTTCTTTGATCTTCCACATCTTCAAGGATTACATCATGTTTCCCAATTGAATGATCAACACGACTTAAATTGGCAGTGATATCACCAATTATTACCCATTTTAATTTTTTTTGAATTTGATTCAGGCTAATAATCAACTCGTCTGATATTCTTGTTTGGCCAACTACAACCATGATTTTATCATATTTCTTGAGGTCATCAACCAGGCCATCTGCATATTGATTTGTTGGTTGGCATAATATATTGGGTGACTTAACAACCTGCAATTTGCTTGAATAATGGAAGTCTTCTTCCGGTGATGGATAAAATGGTTCTCTTATAGGAATATTGATATGAACCGGACCAAGGGCGGATCCTGTAGCTTTGATGATGGCTTCTGATATCATTTTCTCTGAATGCCATCTGGCTTCTTCACAATCAAATGAAACGGGAAACTGATAGGATCCCAATACATGGTTTTGAAACATATTTTGCTGGCGAATGGTCTGGCCATCCTGTTGGTCGATCCATTCTGGTGGACGGTCTGCGGTTAGGACAATTAATGGAACATTCTGGTAAAAAGCTTCAATAATAGCAGGATACAGGTTTGCAGCGGCTGTTCCCGATGTGCAGATAATAGCCACAGGTTTATTGCTTGATTGGGCCAGACCCAGTCCAATAAATCCAGCGCTGCGCTCATCTGGGATAATAAATGTTTTAATCCCGGGGTGCCTGGCAAAAGCCAGAGTGAGCGGAGCGCTTCTCGATCCCGGGCAAATTACAGCCTGATCAATTTTATGTTGAGCACAAATCTCGGCAATGTTTACGATGGGTTGTATGATCATCCGGATCGAAAAAATTTATTTCAGCTTATAAAATATTTCAGCAATGAAAGTACGGCTAATTTTAGATTATTGAAAAAAATTAAAATTTACCAACCATATTTTCCAGCATCATTATTTACGCATTGTTACCAATCGGCATTTTCCTCGCCCAAACAATTCTGATAATTCTTTTTTATAGTTAAAATCATCAGGAAGATTAATCGATCCTTTTAGCTTTTTTACAGAAGGTGAAAGCTTTATTTTTCGGAGACTGTCTTCCAGAACAACTTTTAAATAGTTTTCTATCAATTCTGACAAACTACATCCACGATTTTTAGCATAAAGTTTTGCTTGCTCAATTGTACTCTGATCTAGTGTTATAGTTAGTTTTGTTTGCATTACGAATGTATTTGATGTAAAGATGCATATTGCGAGTTGGAATACCAACCATTATTGCCTGGCGGCAACACCCGATGCGTGCTTCATACATTCATAATTGAATAACAGCCTTCTTGAATTGGTACTGCAAAGCCTATTCGCAATAGCCCTCGTTTGCAACGAGGGCTCAATAGGGATTCTTACTTACTTCACCCGGATTCTATCAACTCATCAATTCTTCAATATCTTAATCTCAACCCTTCGATTCTTTTTCCTTGATTCAGGACCTGCATTGCTTGCAATGGGCTTGGTTCCTCCGTATCCTTTGGCTTTGAGCCTCTTTTTGTTGATGCCTTTATCAGTTAAGTATCCCATAATAGAGATCGCTCTCGATTCAGATAGCCTCAGGTTCGCTGATGAGGAGCCCCGATTGTCAGTATGACCTCCCAACTCTATTTCAAGTGATGGATTATCATTCATTATCTGAAGTAAACGCTCTAGTTCCGGTTTTGATTCAGGAAGCATTTCAGCTTTGCTTTGCTCAAAGAAAATGTTACTCAATTGAATGGTCTCTCCAACTTCAATAGGAGTGAGTATCAGATCCCGCTTGATTTCTTTATACTCACTAACCATAGAGAAATCTTCATTTTGACTTATGGCAATATACCCTTTGGCCTCGGCCCTGAATCCATATTTTTTCCCGGCGGGTAGTACAATTTTATAATTTCCATTTATTGGATCAGAAACTGCGAGGCCGTCATCCTCATTAAGTGGAAAACTTTCATAGAATATATCAGCCTCAATAGGTTGTTTTGTTTTAGAATTGATCACCCTTCCTGTAATCAGGACAACAGGATCTGGCTTGGCTTCCTTTGAAAGGGATATCCTGTAAATGTCTTCGTCTGCCGGATTAAAATCCACTTTATTCATAGCTCCGGCTGTAGATATAAAATAGGCATAATCACCTTTTGCCGAAATGGTATAATACCCATCCCAACCGATAGAATTAATGGATTTCCCAATATTTGTCGGAACACTCCATTTTGTCCAGGTGTCATCCAGTCTCCTGCTATAAAAAATGTCGCTTTCTCCAAAACCACGATGCCCGTTAGAAGCGAAATAGAGTGTCTTGTTGTCTGAGGCGAGGAATGGAGCAAATTCAACTTTCCTCGTATTAATCACTGATCCGAGATTTATGGGTTTGGACCATGAATTTTCACCTGTTCTGAAACTGACATACAAATCCTGATCACCTTTAGAATCGTTCCTTTGAACAGCCGAGATTAAAACTTTACCAGAATTTGACTGAAAATAGTCCTGGTATTCACTTAGATTATGATAGTCTTCAATATCTTGTTTTCTTGGGAAACTCCACCCTGAGGCTGTTTTCCTTGACACGGAGACGCCATCTTCAACATTGCCATCATCATAGTATGCATTTATTAACATAATCGTATTTCCATCGGGACTTACCGAACAGATTCCATTTGGTAGTTTGTCATTCAATGGCATCCCAACATTATGGGCAAATGACCATTCTTTCCCAACCATGTCAGAAATATAAATATCCTGGTCGTCTCTTTTTCCTCCCATATTGCTGGGTGTATTTTTCCTTGCAAAATAAAGCTTCAATCCATCCGGAGTAATGACTGGTTTGGATTCAAGATATTTGGTATTCACGTTGTCACTAAGGCGTTCTTTATAAGCAACAAATATTATTTCTTCTGATGAGGATGCCACTGCTGAAGATGCGCCAGGTATAACTTCGCCGTTATATTCCGATTCACAAATGCCCACAGCATCTATTTGTGACCATCCTTTGTTCACGTAAGTATTTAAATGAACAGCTACTTTCTTTACCAGATATGGAGTTTTATCAATTTTTATTGAAAGTACATTGAATGGTTGATTGAGCTTTTCACCCTGAGATTCATAAATACTATAGGCGTTATCTTCGGTATCATGGAGGATTACCTTACTTATTTTACCCGGAAGATAATTTTCAACAATGATGACCTGGCTGACGGGTTGCGGTTCCCGGTAGGCCAATGTAACTGCTCCATAACCTGTTTCAGCATTTAACCGAAATGCATTGCTATTCATTTTGCCGTATGGTTCGGCATCGGGTTTTCCTAAAACTTTATCCGCCGAGTAAGATGTTTCTGAAAATTGATTGAATTGAAAAGTCACTTCAGAAGCCCATTGAACTTCCTGTGAAAAACTATTTGTACCAATTAAAAGTGCAAATGCAAATACCAATCCTGCTGCTCTCATCTCCAAAAAGATTTATATTAATAATAGAAACTTTAAACTGATTTTCAATTGGCAATTTCGGAGTATTGACCGTCTTTTTTTGATGAGTTTTTACAAAAACAGTACGCAATTTTTAAAATCATAAAAATTATATCATTATCTATATATAAAATATTTGAATTGTATATTTGCAGCGATTTTTCAATAGCAATTAATAGTACTTAATATGAATAAAAATGTCATTAACAAGGCAGCAGATAATATGAGAATATTGTCGGCGGCGATGGTAGAAAAGGCAAAATCGGGGCATCCTGGAGGTGCGATGGGTGGCGCTGATTTTGTACATATTCTATACTCAGAATTTTTAAATTTTGACCCGACAGATATGGCTTGGGCAAACAGGGACAGGTTTTTCCTCGATCCGGGTCATATGTCGCCGATGCTATATTCAATTCTTGCGTTGGTCGGCACCTATTCGGTCGAAGACCTCGCCAGTTTCAGACAATGGGGAAGCCCAACTCCCGGACACCCTGAATTGGATGTAAATAAGGGTGTGGAAAATACTTCCGGTCCATTGGGACAGGGACATACCATGGCAGTTGGCGCAGCCATTACCGAGCGATTTTTAGTTGAAAGATTTGGTGAATGGATGGCTCATAAAACTTATACTTTTATTTCAGATGGTGGCGTTCAAGAAGAAATATCACAAGGTGCCGGACGAATTGCCGGCTATTTGGGACTGGGCAACCTGATCATGTTTTATGATTCCAATGATATTCAATTATCAACAGAAACCGATGCAGTAACCATTGAGGATACTGAGGCAAAATATAAAGCATGGGGTTGGGAAGTTGTTACTATTGATGGAAATAATACAGAAGAAATCAGGTCTGCTTTAACAAAAGCTCAGAATCAAAAAGAGCGCCCATTCCTGATTATTGGAAAAACCATCATGGGTAAAGGGGCAGTTACGGAAGATGGTTCAAATTTCGAGCGGCAATGTTCTACTCATGGAATGCCATTGACCAACGCAGGCGCTTCTTTTGCAAAATCGATAGAAAACCTCGGTGGAGACCCTGAAAATCCATTTGTTATATTTGATGATGTGGATGCTTACTGGAAAGAGGTAAGAGCTAAAAAGCAAAATGACGCCGCCGCTAAAAAAGATGCCCAGGCTAAGTGGGAAAATGAAAACCCTGAATTGGCCACTAAACTAAAAGCCTTTTTAAGTGGGAAAGCCCCCTCGATCAATTATGAGGAAATTATTCAAAAAGAGGATACTGCAACAAGAGGCGCATCTGCAGCAGTGTTGAGCTATTATGCCGACCATATCGAAAATATGATAGTTGCATCCGGCGACTTGTCAAATAGTGATAAGACAGATGGATTCCTGAAGAAAACCACTCAATTCAAAAAAGGTGATTTTTCCGGGTCTTTTTTGCAAGCCGGAGTCAGCGAATTGACCATGGCAGCAATTGCAAATGGCATGGCTCTCCACGGTGGTGTATTCCCTGTTTGTGGAACCTTCTTTGTATTTTCAGATTATATGAAACCCGCTGCGAGAATGGCTGGGTTGATGAAATTACCCGTAAAATATGTCTGGACTCATGATGCTTTCAGAGTGGGTGAGGATGGACCAACTCATCAACCGGTTGAGCAGGAAGCACAAATTCGGCTTATGGAACAACTGAAAAATCATGATGGTAAAAACAGCATGCTGGTACTGAGACCGGCAGATGCTGTGGAAACTACCGTTTGCTGGAAACTGGCAATGGAAAATACAAATAGTCCGACAGCATTGTTGCTTTCCAGACAAAATATTACAGATGCTCCGGTAATCGGACCTTCCAGATATCAGGACGCACTGAAATCCGCTAATGGGGCATACATTGTAAAAGCTACCAATGGAACACCTGATGTCGTTCTGGTAGCAAATGGCTCGGAAGTTGCGACACTGGTTGATGGAGCTAAGAAACTTGAAGAAGAGAAAGGACTAAAGGTACAAATAGTCTCAGCGCCATCAGAAGGGTTGTTTAGAAATCAGGATGCTGCATACCAGGAAGAGGTAATTCCAGCCGATAAACCAACTTTTGGACTTACAGCAGGCTTGCCAGTAACACTCCGCGGGTTAGTGGGAGGCAGAGGCAAAGTCATTGGATTGGATCATTTTGGATATTCAGCTCCTTATAAAGTGCTTGATGAGAAATTCGGATATACTGCGGAAAACGTATTCAATCAGGTTTTATCCTATTTAGAAACTTATTAATTCAGAAAATCAATAGTGAAATATTTTTAAAGCCCCGGCTTTCGGGGCTTTTTGCATTTATTAAAATGACCAACCAATTATCAGAATATCTGAACACCAAAAAAGATCTCAAGAATCGTGATGATGAAAATCGCCCCGAGCACCGGCGGGCTTATATACTGTAAGGAAAAACTAATATATTTTGCGAGAAAGGTCCTTGGAAATTTCGGATGCCCATGCGAAAGTTCCCTGAATAATTTATGACGGTTCCAGACATAAATAGAAAATATACTGACCATCAAACCTCCAAATGGCAGTAAAGTGTTTGATGCAACGTCAGTCACAAAATCCATAAAATTCACAGGTTTATCCGCACCAACATAAGTGATGAAATTGGTAAAAAATTCAGAATATCCATTGCCGAGCATCGAGGGGATTCCTAATAAAAAAATAACTGCAGCCGAATACCAGACTGCATATTTTCTTTTTATTTTATGTTTGTCCACCATATAGGCTACAGGTAATTCCATCAGTGAAATGGTGGAAGTCAGCGCTGCAAAAGCAAGCAATAAAAAGAAAAGCGCACCGATTATAACTCCAAGTGACGGACCCATGGATTGGAAAATTCCCGGCATGGTCATGAATATTAATCCTGCACCACCTTCAGGTTCAATTCCTTGTGAAAATACAAAAGGAAAAATCATTAATCCTGCAAGAAAAGCAATTCCAACATCAGCTATTGTTATAAGAGCACCGGCTGACACGATGTTTTCCTTTCTGCTCAAATAGCTGCCGTATGTCATAAGAGCACCGAGACCCAGCGAAAGAGAGAAGAACGATTGTCCCAATGCCCGATAAATAACATTCAAATTTAACTTAGAAAAATCGGGAACTAAATAAAATTTAACCCCATCCATGGCTCTATCCAGCGTCAATGCATATATTGTCAGAACAAGGATGATGATAATCAGAACTGGCATCAGAATTTTGCTAAATTTTTCAATGCCTTTTGTAATACCCTGGGATACGATATAAGCCGTACCTATTAAAAAGGCGAGCGCATATCCACCAACTTCAGCGATGTCAGTTACATATTCTTCAAAATGATGGCCTATTTCAAAATTCCCAAGAAGCATTTCAACAAAATAGCCTAAAACCCAGCCTGAGACTACATTGTAAAATGATAAAATCACCACCGCACAAAACACGCCTAAAATTCCTATAATTGACCAATTAGGATGTCCGAGAGGTTTAAATGCCAGTGCAGCACTTTTCTGAGCCCTTCTTCCAATGGCGATTTCGCTAACGAGTATAGGATAGCACAAAACGAAGGAAAACAGCAGATAGACAATTAAGAAAGCCGAGCCTCCTCCTTTCCCGACTTCAAAAGGGAATTTCCAGATATTCCCCAGACCTACCGCGCTGCCTGCTGCCGCAGCTATAAATCCGAATTTATTTGAAAATTTGCCTCTGCTTGCTGCCATAAACTACTACGGGATTGTCATTTCTGAGAAGTTTTCAAAAAAAACATATTAATCGATACTTACCAAATAATTTCTTCTATTCATTTTTTCAGAATAGAATATTAGAATCTTATTGTAACATAAAATTAAGTTTGGAGAATATGACAAAAAGCATAATTCATTTATAATATAAGTACCATTGTCATTTAGTTAAGAATACGATTGTCTTACCTCTCCCTTTACCCTCTCCAGAGAGGGATAATTGGCGCTTAACTAAATGACATTGATATAAGTAATCAAAGTAGAGTGAATATTTAAGCTAAAATTTCATTGATCACCCTACCGCTCACATCTGTCAACCTGAAGGGTCTGCCCTGATATGGATATGTCATTTGTTCATGGTTAAATCCCAATAAATGCAATATTGTCGCCTGAATATCGAAGGTTGAAACCTGCCCCTCTACCCCACTATATCCAATCTCATCTGTTTCACCAAAACTGGTTCCTTTTTTCAGGCCACCTCCGGCCATCCAAATAGTAAATGCATCTGCATGGTGGTCTCTTCCCTTAAATGGATTTGTTTTCCCTTCCCGGTTTTCCTGCATGGGCGTTCGCCCGAATTCTCCTCCCCAAATCACCAAAGTCTCCTCCAGCAATCCACGCTGTTTCAAATCGAGTACCAGTGCAGTAACCGCCTTGTCAGTTTGCCTACATTTGTTCACCAAACCAATATCTATAGAGCCTCTCTCCGAAGTTCCATGAGTATCCCAACCCCAGTCAAATAGCTGAACATAACGCACTCCTTTCTCGATCAATTTTCGGGCCAACAGAGCATTATTGGCAAAAATAGATTTGCTGGGATCGCTACCATACATGTTGTGAATGTACGCTGGCTCATCAGCAATATTCATGACCTCGGGAACAGTCGTTTGCATCTTGAATGCAAGTTCATACTGAGAAATCCTTGTGAGAATTTCCGGGTCATTAAATTCATTATATGACAAACTATTTATTTCATTAAGTGCGTTGATTGAAGCTTTTCTTTGATCACGGTTTATATCTTCCGGATTTTTTATAAAAAGCACAGGATCACCATCGGATCGGCATTGAATTCCCTGGTAAACAGAAGGCAAAAAACCACTTCCCCAAACACTTTTTCCCGCATCGGGATTGTTACCCCCGGAGGTCAATACCACATAACCTGGCAGATTGGAATTTTCTGATCCCAACCCATAAGTTACCCAGGACCCCATACTTGGTCTTCCCAATCTTGGGCTGCCCGTGTGCATAAGCAATTGTGCAGGAGCATGATTGAATTGATCTGTATGAACAGCTTTTAAAAAAGTAAGCTCATCCGCTATAGTCGAGAGATGTGGCAAATAGTTTGAGATCCAGGCCCCGCTTTCTCCGTGTTGTTTAAATTTTGCCTGCGGACCCAGCATTTTAGGAATTCCGCGGATAAAGGCAAATCGTTTTCCTTCCAGCAGGGATGGAGGGCACTCTTTTCCATCAAGCTTTATAAGATCAGGCTTGTGCTCAAACAACTCAAGTTGGGACGGGGCACCGGCCATATGTATATAAATCACATTTTTTACCTTCCCCGGATAATGTGGTGATTTTGGATCCATTGGATTTCCCAGGAAACCTACATTTGGTTTGACTCCGGATGCTGAATTGCCACAACCACCCATCAGTGATGAAAGGGCTAATCCTCCCAATCCCATAGAACAGCTTTTTAGAAAATGCCTCCGGGTTTGTTCTTCTAATCTTTTTAGTTTTTCACCTTCTATTGTCACAGTTTTATTAAATAGGTAATTTATATTTGTTTAGAATTCCAAAGATTTTCTAACTCCAGGCTTCCGACTCCTAACTTCGGGCTTCCAACTTCCAACTTCTCAATTTTTCATGATAAATTCATCTAGGTTCAGCATAGTATTGGCAACGATGTTCATTGCTCTCCTATGTTTTTCATTTGGAAATTCATTGACTCGATACGCCACATTTTTAATTAACTCTTCTTCATTTACTTCATCATATAACCGTAGGAGGATTTCCAGTTTCTCCTCCTCAATTTCTTTATACATCATGAGTTTATATCCATATTTGATCTGATCAGCCACCTGATTCCCACCGTTCTCCATCATGCGTCTGGCAAAATGCATGGAAGTTTCCACATAAACACTATCGTTCAATGTAACCAAAGCCTGAAGCGGTGTATTGGTATTTATCCTTCTGGAAGTACACACCTCCCTGGCCATCACATCAAATAGAAGCATGGATGGGTATGCGCCTGTTCGTTTCCAATAGGTATAAATAGCCCGTCGGTATTGATCCTCTCCCTCACTCCTAATCCACTTCCGACCATTATAGGGTGAATTCCAGATTCCATCGGGCTGATATGGCATTACACTCGGCCCATACATTTTAGGGCTGAATAACCCACTTACCACCAGGGCCTGATCTCGGATCTGCTCTGCGGTCAGACGGATTCGGGGTCCCCTGGCATAATATTTATTTTTTGGGTCAATATTCAGATGATCCGGTTTGCTAAAGGATGATTGTTGATATGCAGCTGACGAAACAATATATTTTAAAAGCGCTTTGGTACTCCAATTAAACTCATTCATAAATTTAAATGACAAATAATCCAATAGCTCCCTATGCGTTGGTGGAATCCCCTGGGTTCCGAAGTCTTCCAAAGTTTCTATAATTCCATATCCAAAGAGTTGTTCCCACAGCCTGTTTACATAGGTTCTGGCTGTTAGCGGATTTTGAGGGCTAACCATCCAGGAAGCCAAACCGAGTCGATTGGCAGGAGCATCTTCTTGTAAAGTGTTCATAATTTCCGGTACACCCGGTTGTAGCAAACCACCTGTCGTAAGCCAGTTACCCCGCTCAAAAAGTCTCGTTTCCCGTGCAAGGTCTTTTGGATTCTCAAGCATTATCGGGGTTTTGAGGGTTTTTGCGTTGATCAATTGCCGGAATTTATTTAATGCATCAGCGTACCCTTCTGCTTCAGCTCCCGGAAACTGCTCGGTAAAATAAAACCAGTCAAACATCAAACCGTTGTTCAGCGGGTTTTTAAGGTTTGGATTATAATAGGTGAAATAAAGATCATGTGTACCGGTGACCTGTTGGAAATTAATTTCATTAAATATCCATTTCTTTTTGGTATCTGCAACTTTGATTTTTTTCAAAACAGGACCATTAATACTATCCAGGTGAATATCCCATATTCCCCCCGGGAGAAAACTCCTGTACCGGTAAATAAGTGTGTTTTTCCCATCGAGATTTACCTTCTTTAATCTGCTTGAACCATTATTCCGGAATACCAGCCATTTGGTATCGGCCAGCTCACTATTCACAAAATGATCACTTGTAAGAGAATTAATACTCGGTTGCCAGGTTTTTACAAATCTTGTGATTTTATCAGCTCGTTTCTTATCCACATTTTCAATAAGCCAATTTTTAAGCTCAACCAATCTGACACTGTCCAATCCTCTAAAATCACGTAAAACGGGATAGTCATCAAAAGTATCTTCATCGCGTGAATTATTGAAATATGCCATAAATTTGTAATAATCCTCGTGTTTGAAAGGATCGTATGGATGAGCGTGACATTGCACGCAGGAAAATGTAGTACCCATGGTCACCTCCCACGTAGTGTTCACACGATCAATTACTGCGGCGACGCGAAATTCTTCATTGTCGGTCCCACCCTCATCGTTGGTCATGGTATTTCTGTGAAATGCTGTCGCGATCAATTGATCATCAGAAGGGTTGGGCAAAAGATCTCCAGCGATCTGCTCGGTTAAAAACTGATCGTATGGCATATCTTTATTAAATGCCCTGATCAGCCAATCGCGATACTTCCAGATCGTCCGGGCATCATCACGTTCATATCCTTTTGTGTCAGAATACCTGGACAGATCCATCCACATACCTGCCCATTTTTCTCCAAAATGTTGCGAGTTCAGAAGTTCATCAATATAAGCATTCAGTGCATATTCAGATGGATCACTTTTTAATTTATCAAAAGCATTATTTGGAGGAGGCAGACCGATTAGATCAAAAGACAATCTTCTGGCAAGAGTAGGTAGGTTAGCTGGTTGAGAAGTATTGAGTTTCAGCTCTTTTACTTTAGTATATATAAAATTATCAACATCATTTTTTCTCCAGGCTTTAAATTGGTCATCGCTGGAATACTGATCTGGAATAACTACATTTTCTACAGGAACATATGCCCAATGGGTGCCCCATTTTGCTCCCTGCTCTATCCAATTTTCTAAAATATCTATCTCCTTTTTAGTTAGTGGTTCCTTTTCATAAGGCATGCGCTCTTCGGGATCTTTGCTGAGCAGTCGCCTGATCATTTCACTTTGTCCCGGATGACCGGGTACAATTGCCGGAGTTCCGGATTCTGTATTTCCTTTAGCTTCTGCTTCAAATAACAAGCTGAATCCCCCGTTTTGCTTTACGCCACCATGACAAGTGATGCAGTGCTTATTCAGGATCGGCTTTACCTGGGTAATATAATCAACTTCTTTATCGGGAATAATCATCCAAATAACCAGACCGGAAAAGACCAGAAGCAGTATGATGGGTAATGATTTGGATGATTTCAGTTTTCTCATTGTAGCAAAGTACAAAATTAATCGCGAATTAGTATGATGATCTTAGCCCATGTTCTTGGAAATCATATTAATACTATTGTATAATTTACAATCAATACAAATGATTTGTGAGTTTTTATCCTCAGAGTCTTCTTCGAATGACTCTGAGGGGGGCGGGGGGAAATTAAAGTTTACGGACCTACTAAAATTATATCACAATATTTTTAATATCCGTTTCAATCCCCTGGTGTACAATTCATTTTTTATTGGCGATTCATCCAGATAATGGAGCCTGGCTTCATTTGTAAGTGAAACTAAATCTGAACTATTCAAAGATTCTTCAAAAAATACCTTTAGTATTATAACTGTTTTTAAGGCGATTGCCCTAACCCTCATGGTATGCTCTGATCCCCTTGATGGATGGAGATGTATATAATTTCCATGGGATCTGCCAAAAACCAGCGTCCAGGTCGAGTGGTCACTGAGGACAATCGATGCATATTTTCCGGGAGCTTTTTGGATAAAATCATGATAATTTTTTTCATAATAACAATTCTCGGTTTTCAAATCCAATTCAATTTCTTTCGCAATTTTAAAAAGTGATAATTCTCCATAATAAAAGTCAATCATGGAGTTGCCAATTTTTTTTATGATGGTATTTATTTCATTTTTAGATAAACCATTGTCTCTGGCTTTTTCGATAATTTCTAAAACAGCGCCCCGATGATGTTTAAGTGAGTTGAATAGGAAAGGTGTTGGCAGATGCTGGTTGAGCTCCATGACGATTCCTAATGAAAGGTCAAAAAAGAAACGCCAAGATCAGTTATTTTTTGCCTGTAGCTCTGTATTCTTTTTTCATTCTTAATATACGGCAATTTACGAATCATAACTCCTTTTATTCTGTTATGAAATTTTGATACAATTTGGTAGTAAATCTCCATGTCTTTCTGTCCATTATCGCCAATGAGAATGAATTTTTTCTTTGGATAGAATCTCAATAAGAATTCAATACTTTTTATTTTGTGGTTGTGATGAACTTTCCCTGAAGAAACAAGATCTCTTAATCCCTTTTTCAAATTTTGTAAAAAGAAAACTCCTTTTGGTAGTTCATTGATGCTGAAAAAATCTATCAGAAAATCGTATAAATTCCATTCACTGTTCGACACATAATAAAAATCTTTCACCTTAGAGTCATCATCAAGGTCTTTGATGTGCGCATACCAGCTTTTTAGGAACGGGATGGTTTTTCGCGTATGCGCATTTCGAAATAATAGCAGCGTCATTTTTCTTATCAACTTAGTGCTATGCGAAACCAAAAGCGTATCATCAATATCTGATATCACGCCAGTCTCCTGATCATCGGAAAAGTAATATTCACTTTCAAAATTTTTATCATTCCTTTTCCAATATAATTGATACTTATACCATCCGGGTTTGTCATGGGCCTGTTTTATTTCACAGGTAAAAAACCCTTTTTTATTCGTACGAACTCTTTTTTTTGTTCCATTGATTGATACATCAATTGCAGTCATTTTCAATGGCTTGGCTCTAAATCGCCTGATAGTTTGTTTTAGATTTCTTCTTTTCCCATGATGGGGATGCAGATCGCGAACCTTGTGCTTTTCAAAAGCATGACCGCTGATGATCACTCTTTCACTATTTGCAATGCCCCGATATCCGATGATTTTTGATTCCACGTATTGAAATTAGGAAAATGAACACAAAATGGAAACTAAATTGATTGAAGGTTTTACCTCTTCTGAAACGCTCAGTTTTAGTTTAAATTATTCGCAATAAGTATTTGCTTCATTTCGGGAAACCCTTCATCCGTATCTCCCAATTTCATACGGAGATCCATCATTTCATTTTTCAGTTTTGATATGATTTCAGAATATTCCGGATTGTGATAGGCATTATGATTTTCATGAGCGTCTTTCCGCAAATCGTAAAATTCCCATGCCGGTTTGGTGTTTTCTCTATGGGCTCCCGGCATATTCAGATGTTGTCCGTAAAAGAAGATCAATTTGTATCTGTCATTTCGAATCCCAAAGTGCGCCGGTCTGTTTGTCTGGTGTAGCCAATACCTGTAATACATGGATTTTCGCCAATTTTCAGGCGTATTGCCAGAAAGGTTCATCCGAAAACTTCTTCCTGTTTTAAAGTGATCACTCTTTACTCCTGCATAGTCCAAAAACAACGAAGGGAAATCAATGTTTAAAACCATGTCATTATTCCATGAATTCTTTTTGATCTCTTTGGGATACCTTATAACGAAGGGCATACGCAAAGCCTCTTCATAAAACATCCTTTTATCGAAAAACCCATGTTCTCCAAGGAAATACCCCTGATCAGCCGTGTAAATTACGACTGTATTATCTGCTAGCCCCTGCTCATCGAGGTAATTCAATAGCTTTCCAATATTATCGTCAATGGCAGAACCACTGCGCAAAAAATCCTTAACGAACTTTTGATAGATCTTCTTCCTGATCTGAACGCTGTCTAACCCATCCAAATCGAAAGGTAATCCCGGGTACCGATTGGACCCTTCTTTGGAAGCTGCAACCCACCGGTTTCCGAGAATTTCAAGGATCTGGCCACTAAAAGTGCGTCCGGATGCTTCCTGACTAAAGTCTAAAAGGTTCCCCGGTTCAGGAAACTCCACACCGTCAAACATATGCTCTTTTCTCTCAGGATAATCAAACGGTTCGTGTGTCGCTTTAAAATGGCACATGAGCATAAACGGTTTGTTTTCATCCCTCCCACTCAGCCATTTAATGGCTTCATCTCCGATCACATCAGATGAAAATCCATGGTATTCTTTTCCTCCTTCAGCCCAATTCTCAGTATTTTTCAAAATTGGATTGTGATACCTCCCCTGACCCGGAAGCACATTGAAATAGTCGAATCCGGCCGGAGTTTTCTTTAAGTGCCACTTTCCTACTATTGCTGTTTGATAACCATTTTGCCTCATGACCTTGGCCACATTCAGACTATCCGGTTCCAATGCTTCTGACAAGGTGAAAACTCCATTGTGGTGGCTATACTGTCCTGTCATAATGGAGGCCCTGCTCGGTGTGCAAATAGAATTTGTGCAAAACACATTTCTCAGGGTGCAGCCTTCCTCAGCAAGCCTCGAAATATTCGGCGCCTGTATATAATCTTTTAGCGGACCACCGTAAATTCCCCATGCCTGGCTTGTATGGTCGTCAGCCATGATGAACAAAATATTTGGCTTAATGCTTTGTTTTTCAGTTGAACAGGATACTAAAATGACAAAGAATGTAATGACGAAAATCCCGGATATTTTAATATTTTTCATAAATCTCATTCCCTCTTTTAATAATCTCCTCTTGAGCGGCTATTGTTTATGGATTTAATCCAGTCAGCCATTTCAGCTTTCATTTTAATCACCTGCTCCTCATTGTTAGCGGCAATATCGTATGTTTCTCCCGGATCATTTAATAAATTGTATAGCTCTACAGTTTTTCCCTCATCAACACTTATAAGCTTAAATTGATCACCTACCCACGACATTTTTCTATTATATAAAAATCCAATTGATTGATTTCTCTCGGTCTGCTTTCCATTAATCACCTCTTTTAAGCTTATTCCGTCCATGGGTCTGTTGAGTTTATGGGAGATGGAAAGCATATCCAAGATAGTTGGCATATAGTCACTTGTCACCATGGGGAAATTGGAGGTTTGATTCGGTTGAATGCCTTCTTCCCATACACAGAAAGCGGGAACTCTAACACCGCCTTCATATAGGCTTCTTTTTCTTTCCCTGAATGGGCCTGATAATCCCGGAGTTCCATTTTCAGGTCCGTTATCGCTGCAAAACCAGATCATCGTATTATGCGCTTCCCCGAGCTCTGAAAGCTTTTTCCACAATCTTCCTATTTGCTCATCCATAGCAGTAATGGCCCCATAGTACAATTGTTCTTTTGTCTCGAAAGTTTTATACATATTCTGGTGAGATTTATCGGCAACCACAGGCAGATGCGGTGTATGAAGCCAGATTACACTAAAAAACGGATCTTCCATTTTTGAAGATCTCTCGATAAAGTCAATCGCTCTGTCCATGATAACCCTTGAGTCATCACCCTCCAGACTGTCTTCCTCAAGTATCTCCTTTCCTTTCCAATAATGGGTTCCAAACAATTCGGAACTGTCCTTTCCCTGAATGCTTTCCCAACCAAACCTCGGACTTTCACCGATTGATATATCGTAGTTTTTAGGTTTGATCATCGGGTCGTATGTGGGCACTTTGGATTCTGTAGCAAAAAATTCATCAAATCCGTGTTGGGAAGGAATACTGAAATCCTGGTAATTCCCGGGACGCCCGCGATTAGCATCATTCATTTTTGTCGTAAATGTTCCCAGGTGCCATTTCCCAAAAAGACCCGTAAGGTAATGGTGCTTCCTCAATACTTCAGCGATGGTCACTTCTTCCGTTTTCATATATCCGCTATTGGCTGTAGGGATGTTCATTCGATAGGGATTTCTGCCTGTCAGACAACTGGCACGCGTTGGTGAGCAAACAGGAGAGGCAGTATAAAAGCGATTGAATACCATACCCTTCGAAGCGAGCATATCCAGGTTGGGTGTTTTTATAATTTTATTACCATTAAATCCGGTATCGCCCCAGCCGAGGTCATCGCACATGATCATGATTATATTTGGCCTGTTCGGAACTTTTTCTTCGGAACAAGCACATATTAAAAGCAACAATATCGAATAGATAGTGAATTTCATTGTGCAGAAAATTTGAAACAATCCAATATAAGGAAGAATTAAATACAGACCAATATTGAACTCATAGAAACAAAGATTATTTAGAATTGCTCTATATTATTTGTGTACCGAATCGGAAAAATCAATTATATAATTTTTATATCTAATTTTATATTTTATACACAGTTACAATTCCAAAAACAATTGATATGTCAAATGATAAATTAAGCAGAAGGCGGTTCATCAACAAATCAGGTGTGATCGCGGCAGGATCATTGGTAGTCCCTGCGTTTGCCTCTATGGGCGCTTCATTTCAACCTCAAGCTAAACTGAAAGTAGCACTGATAGGCACAGGTATCAGGGGTAATTCTTTTTGGGGTAAAAGAGTTGCCGAAAACTATAAAAAAGAAGTTGAGTTTGTAGGTCTCTGCGATAGAAACGAAGGCAGGGCGAAATTTGCCACTAAATATATTGGCGTGAATTGTCCGACTTTTACCGATTTTGATCAGATGATGCAAACCGTAAAGCCAGACATGCTGATGGTCACGACTATGGATTCCACTCATCATGAATATATCATTAAAGGTCTCGGTTACGGTGTAAATGTGCTTACTGAAAAACCAATGACCACAGACGAGGTAAAATGCCAGGCCATCCTCGACGCAGAAAGAAAATCCGGAAAAAAAGTAATTGTTGGTTTCAATTATCGATATGGTACTTTGTTCACAGCCATCAAAGAACAACTGGTTTCAAATAAAATCGGTGATATCACCTCAGTTGATTTTCACTGGTATCTGAATACTTATCATGGGGCGTCTTATTTCAGAAGATGGCATGGTGAAAGAGATAAAGGCGGAACATTGCTCGTCCACAAATCGACTCACCATTTCGACCTGCTCAACTGGTTCCTCGATTCTGATCCTGTTGAAGTTTTTGCCTATGGGTCTCTTGAGCATTATGGCAGTAACAATAAATTCCGGGGTGAGAAATGCAGAAATTGTGCTTACACGGATAAATGCAAGTTTTACTGGGATATCACGAAAGATAAAACTGCCATGGACCTTTATGTGGCCAATGAGAAATATGATGGTTACATCAGGGATAATTGTTTGTGGCGTGATGAGATTGATATTTATGATAAAATGGCTGTTCAGATTAAATATGCGAACAATGTAAGCGTGAGCTATTCGCTAACCACCTACTCTCCTTACGAAGGATTGAGAATCGCTTTTAACGGCATGAACGGCAGAATTGATTCCTGGGAAGATATTCCGTGGAGAAAGCAGGAGAAAATCAACCAGGCTGAATTGCATGCCAAAGAGATGAATCAGAGTGGAAAGAAGCAAGCGGAAAAGTATGATGAGATCATGGTCATGAAAAATTTTCAGGATTATGAATTGGTAAAGGTGCTGCACTCAGGAAGCGGACATGGCGGTGGAGACAGCAGATTACAGGATAAAATTTTCAAAACTCCGGATATGGCGGACCCTCTCAAACATGCTGCCGGCACGAGAGATGGGGCGTTTTCGATATTAATAGGTATTGCCGCGAGAAAGAGCATCGAGGAGAAAAGACCTGTGAAAATAGAGGAATTGACTGACCTGGTGCCCATGGCAAAAAGGCCGGTTTAGCAAATAATAACAGATATATTGAATTGATAAAAGGCATCTTATTGGATGCCTTTTTATTTGAAAAGACCTTTTACGTTTTCAAAGGTAGCATCCCATAAATCATCCTCCATTAGAATTTTTTCTACAAATTCCCGAAATGCTCCATCACCACCATTCTTTTTAAGAACCCAGTGAACCTTATCCTTTATATAGTCCGGGGCGTTCTTAGGGCAAGCGCTTATACCAACCTCCGTGAGCAACTTTAAATCATTGATGTCATCACCAATATAGGCCACTTCATCTAAACCAATCCGAAGTTCTTTGCAAAGATCTGCCATGGTTTTCGATTTGTTATTTATCCCCTGAAACAGAAAATCCACTTTGAGTTTCTCTGCCCTTCGTTGAACAATATTGGTTTTTTCACCAGTTATAATAGCAATAGGAATTTCATTGATCCTGGCGAACAAAACCCCTGCACTATCAGAAGTATTGAATTTTTTAAATTCATTTTCACCATCATCATAGTACATCCCACCATCAGTCCATACTCCGTCAATATCTGTTGCTATTAATTTAATTTTCATATTATTCTAAAAAAGAAGTGTAAATAATTTCGTCTTTCTCAATCTGAGTTTTTACTTTTTTGCCGAGAATCTGCCCCTTATCAATCCACTTTACTCCATCTCCGGGACTGAGCAGGTGAACATCTTTTTCGGTGATAATGTCTCCTTTTTTCAAAATTCTTTTTGAAGCAATGGACCTTTCAAGTTTAATTTTTGCATTTTTTGCCGCCTCACTTAAAAACATATCTTGCGCTCCCATCGACAACTCAACATTTCTGATATCACGAACCATTCGACTAATTCCTTCGGGGCCAAGAGAACCTGCATGATCCGTGCCTTTCATCGTGCGATCAAGCGTTATGTGCTTCTCAATTACCCGGGCGCCTAATGCAACAGCCGCACACGGTACCACTATTCCAATAGAGTGATCAGAATAGCCAATCCTGAAATCCGGATAATTCGCCTTCAGGTAATCAATCGTGAGCAAATTTATATTCGGATAGTCAGACGGATATTGAGAAAGGCAATGCAGAATTGTAACTTGATCATGGAATTTTGCGATTGTCTCCATTGCCAGTCCCAATTCCTCTTTTCCTGCCATACCTGTAGAAATGATCATGGGAATTTTGACTTCTGCCAATGCTTCTAGCAGGGGTAAATTCGTGAGATCCCGGGAGGCTACTTTAATAAAGTCAGGATTGAAATATTTCAGCAAACTAAGGCAACCTTTCGCACATAGCGTCTCTACAACATCAAGATTTTTACTTTTTGCATATAAATAAAGCTCATGATGCTGCTCGTCATTCAGCTCTAGAAATTGCCTGTGAGCTCCATAGGTAGGACCAAAAGAATGTTTTGATAAATACGGTTTTTCCCATGCTTCAGTCGTAAGCTCTTCATCCAAATCGCGCCTCGTAAATTTCACCGCATTAAAACCGGGTAATTCACGATTATAAAATTTGTCAATAACCGGTTTTGAAACTATATCGATAATCTGTTTCCCGATTTCGACTGAACCGTTATGGTTTTGACCGATTTCTCCAATTAAGTAAGTTTCTTTCATTTGGAATTTTGCAATATCATTTTTTTCATAGTCGCTTTGATCTCATCATCTGAATCAATGAAATTAATCAACTCTTCCTGACTCCAATTATTGTTTTTCGTCATCATATATAAGTTTCTCGACAATTCAAAATCCTCTTTTGTATCAACCGTCAGCCTTATATCTTCTCTATTATATATGTAGCCAGGTGCTTTTATAAAAGCTATTTCAAATTGATCCGGATGAGTATAAATATAATTCGTGACATGTTCATGGTATAGAGGGTCATCAGTTTTATTGGCTACCTCTTCCAGGGCCTTTTTCTTCACAAGTTCTGCATAAAACCCGAAATGACTCAATATTGCTGGTTTTCCCGCTCCTACCTCAAAGGACAAATAATCGCGCTGATTTCTTTTGTGCAAATCTAAAAGTTTAGCGATGCCCTCAATGTTTAAAAACGGATTATCCGCACAAACTCTTACAATATTCTCAACTCCAAATTTGAGTGCTGCATCAATCATTCTTTTCAAAACATTGTTTTCATCGCCACGAAATAAGCGCACACCGGCAAGAATAGCTTTTTCTGCAACATCATCATCGATGCTATTTGTTGATGTTGCCAAAATGACTTGAAATCCAGGCAAACCTTTTTGGAGATTTATCAGCAATAGGTCTAATATTGATTGATTTTTATAATAAGGCACTGTCATTTTTCCAGGCAACCTGGCAGATCCATTTCTCGCCTGAATTATCACTCCATATTTTGCGTCCTCTATCATTCAGTATTATCTATTCAAATCCGGGAGTCAGATTAATCTGATTAGATGGCAAGTTAATGCCATTTTCTTTTAATTTTCTGGAATTTATATCATTATTTGAACCATAATTAATTTTGTCAGTTCGATTTGGGAATAATAAAAAAACAGGCTTTTCAATCATCGGTGCTTTTGTACCTCGGCGTTATCATCGGTTTTCTAACCACGGGATTGTTGGCGCCCAACTTATTGACCAAAAGTGAAATCGGTACCTTACGTTTACTATTATCATATTCGGCCATTTTCATGAGCCTTGGCATATTGGGTTTCAGTACAACAACCATCAGGTTTTTACCCCAGTTTTTAAATAAAAAAGGAGTCAATCACCATGGCTTCCTAGGCATTTCTCTGCTGGTTGGTACAGTTGGCTTTTTAATAACCCTGGCATGTGTATTCGCTATTAAACCCTACATTATTCATAACAATATCGACAAATCTCTACAATTTGCGCAATACTTTATTTTTATCATTCCCCTAATTTTCTTCCAAGTTTATTATACACTTTTTGATTCCTACAATACAGCTCTTTACAGGTCTGCATATGGTGTATTTCTAAGGGATTTTGTGCAGAGAATCTTAGTGCTCATTGGGTTATTGCTGGTACTTTTTCACTATTTTAACTTTGAACAATATATCTATTTCTGGGTGGCAGCTATATGTTTCCCAACCATTTTAATTTTCTTTCACCTGGTAAAGCACAAAGCATTTGATATAAAAATTAACTGGAAACAACTGTCCAAACCACTGATAGCTTCCATGGCCAGTGTAAGCCTATTCGGACTTCTGAATAGTTTCGGCACTATTGCCATGTTGCAGATAGATGCCATCATGGTTAATATGTTCATGGATGCTTCGGCTGTCGGAATATATGTGACAACTTTTTATTTCGGAACACTGGTATTAATTCCATCTAAGGCTCTGAATAAAATTGCCCCGAGCTTAATAGTAAAAGCCTACAAAGAAAATGACCTCGACACAGTAAAAGACATTTACTACAAAAGCAGCAGCAGCCTGTTTTTAATTGGTGTTTTAATTCTATTAGGCCTAATGGTAAACCTGGATAACATATTCAATATAATCCCCAGGTCTTACGAAGAAGGCAAGGATGTCATAGTATTAATCGGTTTGGCGAATCTTGTGAAAATGGCCGGAGGTGGTAATGACTCTCTCATTACATACTCTCAATATTACAAAATGACCACAGTTTTTCTTATAGTATTGGTCATTCTGATCATCATTTTGAATTTTATATTTATCCCAATATATGGGATGACGGGCGCTGCCTTTGCATCATTGCTTTCGATTTTCATTCATAACCTGATCAAGTTTATTTTCATTAAAATAAAATTTGGCTTTAATCCATATAATTTTCAATATATCGCAGTTATCGGAATAGCCATTCTCGCATATTTTATCTTACAATTCCTACCGGAAATCAGCAATTTCATAGTAGAAATCTTGATAGACAGCATCATTGTTACCATACTTTTTTATATCCCCGTCAGGTTTCTTCCTATCTCATCTGAAATAAATAATTCAATCCAACAGATTATAAATAAAGTAAGAACCGGTATTGATGGAAAAATTGAATAATGATTGTTTTAATATAAAAAATATAATCATACCTTTGTACCTCGAAAATTTAAGACGAATAAAATTGTCCCATGGTGTAACTGGCAACACGTCTGGTTTTGGTCCAGAAGAGTCTAGGTTCGAGCCCTAGTGGGACAACAAAAAAATCCCGGATATATTTCGGGAATTTTATTTTATAACATTCAATTAATCTCCGATGTCGAAGGTCAAACTTTTCTCTGGTACCAATACCAATTATTTAGCTAAGAAAATTGCCCTTGAATACGGAAAGCCACTCGGAGAGCTAGAAATTCAAAAATTCAGCGACGGTGAAATGTCTCCCTATTTCAAAGAATCTGTAAGAGGCTGCGATGTTTTTCTGATTAATTCCACTTTTGCACCGTCTGATAATCTTATGGAGTTATTGCTCCTGATAGATGCTGCCAAAAGAGCGAGCGCAAAATATGTTTCCGTGGTAATACCATATTTTGGATACGCCCGACAAGACAGAAAAGACAGGCCTAGGGTATCAATAGCTGCAAAACTTGTTGCAAATCTCATATCGGCTGCCGGCGCAGATAGAATAATGACTTGCGATTTGCATGCCGGTCAGATCCAGGGATTTTTTGACATTCCACTCGATCACCTCGATGGATCATACATTTTCGTGCCATATATTAGAAGCCTTCAACTGGAAAACCTGCTAATTGCCTCTCCTGATGTTGGGGGGACGAAAAGAGCCAGGGCTTTCGCAAAGAATTTCGAGGTTGACATGGTCGTGATTGATAAATACAGGAAAAGGGCCAATGAAGTCGCCAGCATGCAGGTCATTGGTAATGTGGAGAATAAAGATATTGTGCTTATCGATGATCTTATTGATACTGGCGGCACATTATCAAAAGCGAGTATCGTATTGAAAGAAGAGGGCGCCAGATCGGTAAGAGCAATTTGTACTCATCCCGTCCTGTCTGGAAATGCCTATGAAAATATTGAAAATTCAGCTCTTGAGGAGCTTGTAGTTACAGATACGCTTCCTCTTTACAGGGAAAGTAAAAAAATAAAAGTGTTGAGTGTGGCCAACTTATTTGCTAAAGGAATAAGAAAAACACACAACAACGAATCAATCAGTTCATTATTTATTCATTAAAAATTAATAAAAAAATGCGTACAATAGAGATTATAGGGTATAAAAGAGCAAATCTCGGAAAAGCACATTCCAAAAGATTAAGAGCGGAAGGTCAGGTTCCTTGTGTATTATACGGCGGAAAAGAACAAATTCATTTTAGTGCACCAATGATTCTTTTCAGGGAAATTGTTTACACTCCCGAAGCTGCCTTTGTAAAACTGAACATTGAAGGTGATGAGTATTCGGCAATATTGCAAGATATTCAATTTCATCCGGTAAATGAGCTGATCCTTCATGCGGATTTTCTGATATTATCCGAAGACAAACCAATCAAAATGGATATACCTGTAAAGTTCAGCGGAACTGCTCCTGGTATTATTCAGGGAGGTCTATTAGTTGTTAAACTCAGAAAAATAAAAATCAAAGCGTTGCCAATAAATATGCCGGAAGATATCACCCTTGATGTTAGCGGTCTGGATCTTGGCAAATCCGTTAAAGTTGCCAGCATTGAGGCTAAAGATTTTGAGATACTGAATAACTCAAGAATAACAATAGCTTCTGTAGAAATTCCAAGGGCTCTTAAAGCTGATGATGAAGAAGAAGAGGAAGAAGGTGAAGAAGAAGAAGGTGGCGAAGAAGGTGCTACTGAATCTGCTGAAGAGTAATAATAAAAATACATTTTTAATAAAATCCTGCTTATTCTTAGGCGGGATTTTTTTATTCAAACCATTTTGTATGTTTATTGAATTATTGACATGAAATTTTTAATTGTCGGGCTGGGAAATATCGGCCTGGAATACGAATTGACAAGGCATAATATTGGTTTTCTTGTTGCAGATTACCTTGCAGGAGAAGCAAATGCAACATTTAAAACATCACGACTGGCAAGTACAGCAAACTTCAAATATAAAGGAAAGCATATATACCTGGCGAAACCCTCAACCTATATGAATTTATCAGGAAAAGCCGTCAACTATTGGATGCAACAATTAAAGGTGCCATTGGAGAAAACGCTGATCATCACAGATGACATAGCATTGCCTTTTCAAAAAATAAGGATGCGCTCAAAAGGCTCTTCAGCCGGGCATAACGGACTAAAAAATATTGAGGAAACTGTTGGGATTAATTACCCAAGATTGCGGGTTGGTATCGGCAATGAATTTTCTAAAGGTGGGCAGATAGATTATGTGCTGAGCAGATTTAATTCTGAAGAAATAGAATTATTGCCAAAGATCATTAAAAATGCCGGGGGTGCCGCACTCTCTTTTTGTACGATTGGTATAGAAAGGACAATGAATTTTTTTAATAATTGACTAATTAAAGTCTGGCTATAAACTCAGTGCCTGATTCAGAAAGCTTGCTATCAAGCCTCGCCTTCCTTAGTACGAAGTACGGCGGACAAGGGCTTGCGCAGCTCGAAAAATGTGAGTTTACTTTTCGTAAATGATCATTTTGAGAGCAAGCCTACCTCGCCTTTAGATTTACAGAATTGTATTATTCTTAGATGATATTACTATTATGAAATTTTCTTTTTTGCTCCTTTTTTCTTTTAAAGTTATCCACATTTGTGGAAAACTAACAGCGGCAAAGGTGAATAA
>JAJRQT010000017.1 GCA_024280115.1 Bacteroidota bacterium
ATCGTTCAACCTGTTGTATAAAAAACTTCCCCCTTTATCGTATTAGATATTTTATCCAACCTTGTAACACTTTTACTATTTGAAGTCTTGTCGCTATATTGGGGAAGCATTTTATACAACGCTATATAGTTCGCGGCAATACGGATTAAAAATATTGAATAAAGAGGAAAAAATATTAGCGTTATTAAAAGAAGCTAACAGTGTCACTTTACCAAATCTTCAAAAAAGTTTGGAATCTATTCTGAAAGGACACGCTGAAATTCTACGATCAATTTATGAATCAAAACCTAAATTAGAAGAAGGAGAAGTTTTTATTGAAACTTTGATAATGAAAATGATTTTTGCTTCAAAAAGTATTTTGGACTTATCAAACGGAAGTGATTTTATTACCTTAAAAGGAGATAAAAAATTAGAAATAATAGATACTCCTTCAATTTACATTCTTACTCGTTCAATTATTGAAACATTTCTGACTTTGGAATATTTATATTTCAATGAATTAGAATTTAACGAAAGACTTTTTAGATACAATTTGTGGAGAGTTTCTGGTTTTATGACAAGGCAAAATCATATCGGTAAACTTCAAAAAGAACACGCTGAAAAACTTGAAAGAGAAAAAAAATTAATTGCTGAACTGAAAGTTAAAATAAAGGAAAGCAAATATTATCCCTCACTTGCAAAGCAACAAATCTGGAAATTAGATAAATATGGTCTGCCGAGGTTGATTAGTTGGATTGAATTACTTAACCAGAGCCGATTAAAAAGCCGATTCTTTGTAAACATCTATAAACTATACTCAAACTATGCGCATTCAGAGTACTTATCAATGATTCAAATAAATGAAGGCACATTAAACAAATACGCTCCATATAATATTTCAACGACTGAAACCTCTTTGAACAATGTAAGAATGATTAACTGTATGACTATTTTACTACTTAAGGAAAGATTTGGTTGTACTGCTACCGCATATGAAAGTTTAAATGAAGAATTGCGATTTACGATTGAGTTTTGGGAAAATATTGCGAAAGAATAATAAAGTACAGCCGCGAACATCCACTAAAAATCCATAGGCTTATGAGCTACTTGCAAAGTGCACTTGAATCAGGAATTTTTATAGATATTAACAGACGACAAGCCTACGGAATTTAGCTGTGTCGTTGTATGCAAGGAAAAAACGACATGAGAATGACGAACACTACGGCATTTATTCTGTTAACTGGTGTGCTTTTTCAAAGCGGACCATCTTTTAACACATTTAAAATCCAATCATATCTCGCTCATCCAATACTTCATATTGTCTGAATAAAAATAATTTTAATTGAAGTGATTTTATGCAAATATTGGCTTTCAAATCTTTTGAGAAAATTGACACACCTTTCAATAGATTATCAGCAGATATTCGTTGTGTTTGATGTAGATTCCAAATGATGTTTGGATCCAGCAACCTGATGATGGAAAAGGCATTATTATCCCGAATCAATAGCCATGAATCTGTTACCCGGAAAAACATCTTTTACTTTTCTATTAGTGTGATGGATTGTATTTTTGAAGCTTGTTTATGAGAGAAATTATAAAATTATTACCATTCATTATTATTACATTTTTATTCGGCTGCCAGGAGGATGAGGAATGTGTTGGTTGCAATCTGAATCCTAAAGTCAGGTTGAAATTTGAGGCCCTGTATTCTAAACCTTTGATAGACAGCATATTTACTTCTGTGAATGGGAAAATTGTAGAATATGAAGATTCTCTATTGAGCGATGATTTGTCAGACGAAGAGCGGTTGGCGCTGGAAGAAGCGTTGATATTGTTACGTGTGGATAGCCTGAAATATGATGAGCCTTACAATTTATTTAGAATGGGGCAGACAAAAATTGACGAAGTTGATGGGCTGGGCGCGAAAAGCTTTGAGCAATTTCAAGACACCATTATTCGTGATTTTTCCATTCCAGTAGATATGCAGCAGGACGGTTCTACGTTTTACTTTACATACCATGGATTTATGGATACCTTGCAAATAGACTATCAACGGGAAATAGTTCAGACGCTTGATGGGGTGCGGATGAGATTATTGGATGTTGGGGTGAATGGAGAAATCAGTACCTTTGACAGTGTAAGAGTTAAGTGTTACAACACGGAATGCAGCAATGATCGGACGACGATATACCTATATTTTTAAAGCCATTTTGATCATCCTGGGAATTTGTTTATTCTCATTGCCTTCTGTAGCTCAAGATGAATTCGAATCAAGTACCGATCCAATTCCGGGTGATTCATCCAATCTAATCCTCAACAGTACAACCGATCCCGAAGCAATCATCGATAGTCTTCGAAAAAAGAAGTTTATTTCCGGAGTGGAATTATCGATCGACTACGGGAAACTCATGACGCTATGGACGGATTTTGAATCGAAATACGAAGCCGGGATAAATCTTCGCTTTTACGAAAAGATTGTACTGGCTGCTGAGCTGGGTTATTCAGAATTAAATCCATTGAAAGCCTATGACAATGCATTGTACTACACTGTAAAAGGGTCTTATGGCCGGGTAGGATTGGATTACTATACTTCTTACGACCCGAAAAGCTTTTATTATGCGGGCTTGAGGTATGGGATGAGTATGTTTGAAGATGAAGGCTTATTCCGGATAGAAAGCGAATATTGGGAAGATTTTGAAGAGGGATTTGGCTCCACCGATATCACTGCCTCGTGGGTGGAAATCATTATTGGCACAGAGACTTTTATAGGTATTGGAAAGAAAAAGAAGGATAATCCAAAGAGCAGGCTGTTGCTTGGCTGGAAATTCAGATTGCGAATTCTCATGGATTTTGAAAACAGGGAAGAACCTCGTATTTATTCAATTCCAGGATATGGGCGTACCTTTGATCAAACTGTTCCCGCATTAAATTTCTATGTAAAATACAGGATTGGAAGATAAATTGGCACTTTTTATATAAGCTTCAAGTGCCCAGAACCCAGAACCCAGCAGCTGTTTAGGTAAATGATGTAAAAAATAACAATCTGCGCAATCTAAATATCCCATTCCTTATTCAGGGTACTGATGGCATGGTAGGCTGTTAAATCAAATGATACGGGTACTACTGAAGTATAATTATTTGCAATTGCCCATTCATCGATATCTTCTCCCTTATCCTGGTTGATAAAGTTGCCTGTCAGCCAGAAATATTGTCTCCCGGTTGGATCCACTCTACGATCGAATTCTTCCTGCCATTTTGCCCTGGTCTGGCGACATATTTTAATGCCTTTGATAGGCTCTTTACCTTTTGCCGGGAAATTCACATTCAGTGCTACACCTTTTGGCAATCCTGTTTTCAGCACCTGCGTGACAATTTTTAACAGGTGATTTACAATATGTGAAAAATCAGCTTCCATGTTATGATCACATACCGAAAAGCCAATCGATGGTATATCTTCAATAGCTCCTTCTAGGGCTGCAGACATTGTCCCGCTGTATATCACACTGATAGATGTATTGCTGCCATGATTGATGCCACTTACTACCAAATCGGGCTTGCGGTCTTTCAGGGCAAATCCTTTGCCCATTTTCACGCAATCTGCCGGGGTGCCTGAGCACTGATAAGCTTTTACACCATCAAATATATGTGATTCACTGAGTCTTAGGGTATTTCCAACCGTGATGGCGTGACCCATTCCGGATTGGGGACTGTCGGGGGCAATCACAATAACCTCGCCTAATTCCTTCATCAGCTCAACGAGTAATTTTATACCATTGGCCGTGATGCCATCATCATTGGATACTAAAATAAGTGGTTTCTTCATGCTTACGAGGGGGCAAAAAATTAACTGTCAAGAAGTGCGTTGTAGTAAGCTGTAACTCTTACGAGATCGCGCATTCTATCATGTTTCAGATTGTTTTTTTTGATGTATTGCTTTACCTGTTGCTGGCGGCTTTTGAAAAATTGCATCAATTCATTTTTCTTCAGGTTATAATTTCTTATCCCGCCTTTTTCATCAAGAAAATAGTATTTGTAATTGAGCCTTGCTCTTGATTGGTTGTACGGGCGGCTTCCATAATAACTGTATGGATATGAGTTGTATTGAGGAACAGATTCTGTAACAATTTCTTCTCTGCAGAGCAAGGAAAGGTGCCCTTCATACAATACTTCAAATAGCAGCGGAACTTTATAGTTTGACTGAACATTGTAAGGCAGCGAATAAAAATGCCTGTAACTATCGATAGTTTCATCAAAAATTTCGAAATATAAAATTTTCCTGGCGCTATAAGTCTGAAGTACATTTCTGACATTTATTTGCACGGCGTCATTTTGCAAATCGTACTTTAACTTACCAACTATTGTGTCTTCTGACAATAACACGAGTTTTCCTTTATGCCATATCTCCGAAGGGAAATCCTGTGAAACCCCCAAAAAGCTTATTTGAATAAAAAAATATAATAATAATCCTTTTCGCATATCTAATCCTTAACGTCAATGATGTTTCAAAATATCATGACCCATTTTGTCTCTCTTTGTGGTTAAATAACGAATATTGTGCTCGTTTGGTGTAATTTCTATTGGGACACTTTCTATTATCTCCAGCCCGTAACCAATTAATCCTGTTCGTTTTTTAGGATTATTAGTGATCAATTTAATTTTTGTAACCCCAAGATCACGAAGGATCTGAGCCCCAATCCCATAGTCGCGATTGTCCATTTTAAACCCGAGTTTATGGTTTGCCTCAACAGTATCATATCCATCCTCCTGCAGCTTATATGCCCTGAGTTTATTTAAAAGACCTATTCCCCGGCCTTCCTGGTTCATATAAAGTACAACTCCTTTCCCCGCTGCATCTACCTTCCTCATTGCTGCCTGAAGTTGAGGCCCACAATCGCAGCGGTAGGAACCGAAAATATCTCCGGTGGCGCAGGAAGAATGGACCCTCACAAAAATAGGTTCGTCTTTTTCCCAGGTTCCTTTTGTGAGCGCCATATGCACATCTCCGGTACTTGTTTGTTTGTAAGCGGTCAGCTTAAAATCCCCATAGTTAGTTGGCATGTTCACATCAGTGACTTTCTCAATAAGGGATTCATTTTCGAGACGATAGGATATCAGATCTTTGATAGAAACCAGCTTCATCCCAAATTTATCAGCCACCTTGCGTAAATCGGGAATACGTGCCATGCTTCCATCTTCTTTCATGATCTCTACCAAAACACCAGCCGGATTGAATCCGGCAATTCTCGCAAAATCAATAGCCGCCTCAGTATGTCCCGTCCTTCTCAAAACTCCACCTGCTTTTGCTTTTAGGGGAAATATATGCCCGGGTTTCCCCAATTCATCAGGATTAGTATTGGGATCAACCAGCGCCTTTATTGTCTTATATCTGTCTTCAGCAGAAATTCCGGTGGTGCAACCGTGTCCTCTAAGATCAACGGATACTGTAAATGGGGTCTCATGCAAAGCTGTATTTTTCCCAACCATAAGCTCAAGGCCTAATTCCTCACAGCGGTCCTCAATCAAAGGAGCACAAATGAGCCCTCTTCCGTTGGTCGCCATGAAATTTATAATCTCAGGGGTAACTTTCTCCGCAGCACAAATAAAATCTCCCTCATTTTCCCTGTCTTCATCATCCACAACGATGATGATTTTACCCAATTTGATATCTCTTATCGCATCCTCAATTGAATCTAAAATGCTTGATTTTCCCATTTATTTAACCGGTTTGGTTAGTAATGATCTCTTGCTCAAATTTAATGCTTTAACCCGAAAAATTCATAATTTTCTCCACCTTCCGCAGACAGACGCTCCATGAATTGATGATTATTCATTTGCAATTCAGTAACATACAATTAATACCATATCTGTTTTCTGAAACTTCACGGGACAAATCAGGTTAATTCTATATAAAAATGAAAAACAATATTTTTGAATATAGAATTGATTCTGTTTCTAAATTAATTTTTAATATTGGATATCTGATAAAATCGCAAACTTATCTCAGTAAAAACGAACCCGAAATATCGATTCATTTATAGCTGAGAACAATGGTTTACCTAATAAGGTTAAATATCCTGCTCCATCTGACTTTGTTGAAAAACGATTCGTATTTATCAAGTGATAACCATATGAAAAACGCTTTTCCAACAATATGATCTTCCGGCACAAAACCCCAAAACCTGGAATCTTCGGAATTATGCCTGTTGTCACCCATCATAAAGTAATAATCCTGCTTGAAGGTGTATTGTGAAATTTCAGCGCCATCAACATATACTTTGCCGTTTTCAAAGCGCACATCATCATTGTGCTCATAATCTTCTATCACTGTTCTGTACAGAGCAATCGTAATTTCGTTGAGATCGATAGTTGCTCCTTCGGCAGGAATCCAAATGGCCCCATAAAAATCTTCATTCCACTCGAAAAGCTGGCTATTTCCGGGGTACACCCTGGGATTTGTCTGATCGGCATCCATCTTCAAAATCTCCACTTTCTCAACAAAAGGTAATTTTTCAAATTCCCGCGCAGTTTCAGGAGTTAAATGGGCTATATAACCGTAGTTAGTTCGCTCATGAAAGGTAATATCATACTTTTTAAATACTCTTTCCTTTATGTCCTGGTTGGTGACAATGTTGTGCCTGAATTCAATTTTTTCAGGATTCTCCAATGCTACTCCATTGATATACACCTGCGTGTCCTGGACTTTCAGCGAATCCCCTGGTAAACCAACACATCTTTTGATATAATTAGTTTTCAAATCGGTAGGATATTCCAATTCGGGTGGATAGTTAAAGACAACTACATCATTCTGCTTGACAGAAGTAAAGCCTGGCAACCTGTATTGTGGTAATTGAATCCAATCAACATACGAAGGTATGTCTGTCCACCAAATTTTTTGATGTGTCAAAGGCATTTGAATAGGAGTCTTCGGCGTCCTGGGGCCGTAGTGGATCTTACTGACAAACAGGAAGTCCCCAACCAACAAAGATTTTTCCATTGAAGGAGTAGGGATTGTGAAAGCTTCTAATAATAACCATCTGATGATTGTTGCAGCAATAACTGCGAATAATATGGCATCAGCCCATTCTCTTACAACCGATTTCTGTTTCGTTTCATCGTTTCCTTCAGTTTTTTTCTTAAAAAAATCTAATTTCATTTCATCATTTGATTTTAAGCGCACAAATTTAGTTGATTAACTTAAAGGATAATAATAAATTTAAAATTTCATAAAATCCTTCATGGACAATATGCCCTTTTTGTCTTGAATCCATTCCGCCACGAGAACCGCGCCCAAAGCAAAACCTGTTCTGCTTTTAGCTGTGTGTATTATTTCAATCTGGTCAACATCAGAGACGTACTTTACACTATGTGTTCCTGGTACATTTGTTTCTCTTTTAGAAATAATTGGAACAATAGTCTCTTCTTCGGTTGGTTCGTTTACCCATTCAGTTATTGTAGGAATATTTTTTATGAGTTCTTCAGCGAGAGCGATGGCTGTCCCGCTTGGTGCGTCAAGCTTTTCAGTGTGATGAATTTCTGTTAATTCTACTTTATACCCAGGCTGTTGACCCATCATTTTTGAAAGAATCTCATTGAGTTTGAAAAATAAATTCACCCCTAAACTAAAATTTGAAGTATAGAAAAAAGCGCCATCATTTTCCGCACATATTTCATCTATTTCAGATTTCCTGTCAAGCCATCCTGTTGTTCCGCTCACCACAGGAATACCATTTGTCAAACAGTAGCTTATATTTTCAAAGGCTGCATCAGGTTGACTGAACTCAATGGCAACATCAATTTCCTTGCTGTCTATAAATTTTAAAGCTTGTGTATTGTTGATATTTATTTTGTGTGCGATGGTATGTCCCCGGTCCTCAGCAATCTCTTCGATTATTTTCCCCATCTTCCCGTACCCTAATATTAAAATCCTCATCAGTTAAATTTAAGTTTTAATGAAAGTCCAAATATACTTGTATGCATGGCAGTTTGATCGAAACTTGGTTCCAGGTTGAGACTGATGTCATCTTCTATTGTAAATAGCTCGAGATGTGCATCAACGTGAGCGTCAACGATATTCATCACGTATAGAAACACTACTCCGATCATCAATAAATCCCTATTCCTTCGCCAGTAATCCACTGCTCTTTGATAATCCTTCTCATCCAGTCTCGGATCAAATGGTTGTGTGCGATCGTCCTGATCAATAAGTGCGATCAGCCCATCCCTGTATTGTTTGTATAACTGGTGGTTATAATTTAGAAAATAACCAATTACCATTCCTCCGCCGTAAATAATTGGAATTTTCCAGTATTTTTTATTGTAAGCCTGTCCGAGGCCGGGTAATGCCGCAGAATAAAGCGCTGCGGTATTTGGCCTGTTTTCCAATGTGTCAATTACAACCTCAATAGCCTCTTTAGTTGCAACAACTAATGAATCTTGTATATCGCTGATTACCTTGACTGAGTCTGAAGTGTCCTGAGCTCTTAAGATTGAAGGAATCAAAGAGATGCAAAAGGAAAGTGCCAAAATGTATTTCAGACCCATTAGAATTATAAATCCAGAATCTCAAGAATTCTATTGAGGTCCTCGTGAGAAAGATATGGGATTTTTATACTCCCCCGGTTATTTTTATCATTGTGTATCAACACCCGGCTGCCAAAATGTGAAGATAATTTTTCCTGAACTTGCCTAAGCTCATAACCCATCTGTGGTTTTTTATTGGAAGTTTCATGCTCCCTGATTTCTTCTTTATCTTTCAACCTCTTTGCGAGCTCTTCCACCTTTCGAACAGAAAGATCATCTTTTAATATTCTTTTAAATATTTCTAACTGATGATCAATATTTTCGATACTAATTAACGCCCTGGCATGCCCCATGCTGATATCGCCTTCTTTAATAGCCGCTTGTATATCCGGCGGAAGTTTCAATAACCTCAGATAGTTGGTAACTGTTGACCTTTTTTTGCCAACCCGGTCGCCGAGATCTTCCTGTCTTAGATTGCATTCTGAGAGTAAGCGCTGGTAGCTGATGGCAATCTCCAAAGCGTTCAGATTTTCTCTCTGAATATTTTCGATCAAAGCCATTTCCAGCATTTGCTGATCATTTGCAGACCTTACATACGCTGGCAATTTTAGCAGTCCTGCAATCTTGGCAGCATGGTATCTTCTTTCTCCGGCGATAAGCTGATATTTTCGCTCTGTTAATTTCCTTACGGTAATCGGCTGTATGATGCCCTGCACTTTTATAGAATCTGCCAGCTCAGCTAAGGCCTCTTCATCAAAATTTGTCCGAGGTTGAAAGGGATTTACTTCAATGTCTCGCAGATCAATTTCAGCGATGGTGCTGGGCGCTTCTAAATTAGCCGGAAGTTTTGTGAAGGACTGGGATATTGGCGCGTCATCAAGGAGCGCTCCCAGACCACGTCCTAATGCATTCCTCCTCTTTGGTTTCTTATTGTCAGCCATATTTTTTGTTAATCAAGATTATTGTTGGCCAAAATTTCTTTTGAAAGATTTAAATAACTAATGGCCCCTTTACTATCTGCATCATGAGCAATTGCAGGAATTCCAAAACTCGGAGATTCACTTAATTTAATATTACGAGGGATTAATGTGTCAAATACAAGGTCCTTAAAATGGGTTTTTACTTCCTCCACCACTTGATTTGAGAGCCGCAACCTGACATCGTACATGGTCAGTAAAATACCTTCAATTTGCAGGTTTATATTCAGCCTCGATTGTATGATCTTAATTGTATTTAATAACTTCCCCAATCCTTCTAAAGCAAAATACTCACATTGAACAGGTACAACCACCGAATCAGCGGCAGTTAATGCATTGATGGTGATCAGTCCTAGCGATGGAGAGCAGTCAATTATAATAAAATCAAAATCATCTTTTATAGGAGCCAATGCTTCGCGCATCTTTGCTTCCCTGTTTTCAATACTTACCATTTCAATTTCGGCACCTACCAGATCAATGTGTGAAGGCAAAACGTATAAATAGTCTATTTCAGTATCGAGAATACAACTTTTCGCATCAATACCGTCAACCATACATTCATAAATACCGTTGTGAACTTCTTTTGGATTGTGACCTACTCCAGAGGTAGTGTTTGCCTGTGGATCTGCATCTACTACAAGGGTTTTATATTCTAAAGCAGCTAAACTCGCACATAAATTAATTGCTGTTGTTGTTTTCCCAACACCACCTTTTTGATTAGCAACTGCAATGATTTTACCCATTTTTAGAAATTCAACTCAATTATTAGTCAAAGTTTTTACCACATCCAACTTTTAAAATATGATTGATCCAATACGCTTTTATCAAGAATGCAGATAATCTTTTCTATCAAGTCAGCAGATATTATTCCCAATCTTTTTAAATGTTTCGCAAAGATAAAAGTTTAATTCAATAGTTAACCATAAATACTTTTCACAATTGTTATATCGCGTTGAAAGACAATTGTTAGCTACCGGCAAAATCTTAAAGTAAAAAACACCAGCAAATTATACCGGTGTTTTGTCAGGTCAATTATTTAGTAAAATAATTGAAAGTGTCTTATTTCTTCCCTTTCTTGTGCTTTGCATTTTCAGACGCTTTCATAGCGCCTTCCAGCCGGGCTTGAAATTTCGATTTTTTCTTATCCTTGTTTTTTAGTTTATTTTCATCAAGAATCTTCCTGATCTTAGTGTCATCGACAAATTTTCTGATAACAGCTATCTGGCCAAAAGAAACAAGGTTAGAAACGAAATAATAAAATGTTAAACCTGCGGGAAATTTATTCAATACAAACATGAATATTATTGGCATAAAATACTGCATGGATTTCATAGGCCCCTGCATCTGGGCGGTCGATTGACTGTTGATCCATGTGTACATGATGGTTGATACGGTCATCAACAATGTGAACAAGCTCACATGATTGCCATATACACTGGTTAATAGAGGAATGTCTCCACTCCATGAAATGATAGAATCATAGGTAGATAAATCAGTGGCCCATAAGAAAGATCTGTGCCTCAATTCTATAGCATGCGGAATAAACTGGAACATCGCAAACAAAATCGGCATCTGTAGCACCATTGGGATACAACCGCTTAGTGGATTAACACCAACTTGCGAGTATAGCTTCATCTGCTCACTCTGCATTTTTTGTGCATCATCTCCATACTTCTTTTTCAATTCATCAAGTTCCGGCTTCAGGGCTTTTGTCTTTGCCATTGAAATGTGCGACTTATAGGTCAGTGGAGAAAGCAATAATTTGATGATGAAAACCAGGACAATGATGATGATGCCATAGCTCCCTATGTATTTTTCAAGAAATGTAAAAATTGTGATAATTACATATTTATTTATCCACTTCACAACAGGATAGCCGAGGTAAAGATTTTTATCAAATCCGGGGGCTACTTTTTTGAGAATGTTTAATTTATTCGGGCCATAATAATAGGTATTGACACCGGCCTCTTCACTGAAATTACTCAACGGAATATCGACCATTACCTTACAGTATTTTGAAGTAATGGTATCCAGCTCATTATATTCTGCTGAAATATAACCGGAGGTAATTGGTTTATTAAAAATATAACCTGTCGTAAAAAATCGTTGTTTAAATGATATCCAGGTAACAGGTTCCGTGAAAGTTGCTTCCTCCTTATCAGCTGACCTTGAGCTTAATTCATCCATGGAACCCGACGCAAGAAAATAATTTATCTGCGTATAAGCCCGATTGTATTCAATATCCGTCTCAAGTCGTTTGACGTAATTGTCCCAAAGCATAGAAACTTTATTTCCTGCAATTTCATTTTCAAAACCCGAGATGATGAACTTATGTGAGATTGCATAGCTGTCTGGTCCGAGTTCATAAATATGTCTTATATATTTATTACTACCCAAATCTGCAGTAAAAATCAACTGAACAGTATCGTCACGGTTCTTTTTCTCTGATTTAAAATACAAATCACCTAAATTGATATTTCCATAGTTGGTACTTATCATGAATTTTTGACTGCTCGACTCCTCATCTAAAAGTACGAGTGGCGTATTAAACTGAAAATCATCGTATTCCTTTAGTGAAGCTACTTTTGCAAGTCCTCCTTTTGTGGAATAATTGATCTTGATCAGATTATTTTCTAAAACAATATCTTTCTCATTACCGGTCAGAACTGATGTGAAAATTCCGAATTTTTCATTTTCAAGATCAGCGCTATCCAATTCAAGTTCCGGTTCTTTTTCGACCTTTTGTTTTTTAATTGAATTGTCCGGAGTTATTATTGGTTTTTGGCTGGTGATTGTCTGTACAGTATCGGTAACGGCTCCGGCAGGTTGTTCGATTGGTTTTGGTGCAAAAAAATAAAAATACACCATCAGCAATGCGGCCATTAAAACAAATCCAATTGCCTGATTCTTATCCATTATATTTTTAAATTAATATCTAATCTTTTTCTTTCTCACTGGCGTAGTCTATTGCTGCTTTTATGAAGCCAACAAATAGCGGATGAGGTTCTATAACTCTGCTTTTTAGCTCCGGATGGAATTGTGTACCTACAAACCACGGGTGATCTTTAAGTTCCATGATTTCAACCAAATTTGAGTCCGGATTTATTCCTACAGCAATCATGCCCTTACTTTCAAATCTTTCCAGATAATCGTTATTAAATTCATAACGATGCCTGTGCCGTTCCGTTATATCTTCAGTTTTATACAGTTCGTAAACCTTCGTCCTTTTTTTAAGTTTGCAAGGATACGCACCTAAACGCATAGTTCCACCTTTTTTTGTGATTTTCTTTTGCGTCTCCATCAGATCAATGATAGGGTCTTTGGTTTTTGGATTGATTTCAGTTGAGGCGGCATTCTTATATCCAAGAACATTTCTGCCAAATTCAATTACAGCTACCTGTAAGCCCAGGCAAATCCCAAAAAATGGGATCTTATGCTCTCTCACATATTTGGAAGCAGCGATTTTACCTTCAATGCCTCGCTCTCCAAATCCAGGAGCTATCAATACACCGTCATGACCTCCAAGCAATTCTTCTACATTTTCTGTTATCAGGCTCTCCGATGATACCCAACTCACATTTACCTTACATTCATTCTTCGCTCCGGCATGAATAAATGATTCTGCAATAGATTTATAAGCATCGTGAAGCTCCACATATTTACCTACCAATGCTATATTGACCTCTTTTGTTGGATTTTTCAACCTTCCGAGGAATTCTTTCCAATTTTCAAGGCCTGGTTCTTCTCCGATAGGTATGTTGGAAAGCTCTAACACCCTTTCGTCTAATTTTTCTTTTCTCATCAATAATGGAACATCATAAATTGTTCTGGCATCTATAGATGAGATTACACTATGGATCGGTACGTTGCAGAATAGTGCAAGTTTTTTCTTGATGTCATTGTTTATTGGTCGTTCTGACCTGCACACGAGAATATCCGGCTGAATACCAGATTCCAATAATTTTTTTACTGAATGCTGAGTCGGTTTGGTCTTTAATTCACCTACGGCTTTCAAATACGGTATCAAGGTGAGGTGTATAACTATACAATTTTCATGGCCGAGGTCCCATTTTGTTTGCCTGATTGCTTCTATAAATGGAAGAGATTCAATATCACCAACCGACCCGCCAATCTCAGTGATGATGACATCATAATCGCCATTTTGTCCGAGAGCTAAAAAACTTCTTTTTATTTCATCAGTTATATGAGGAATCACCTGCACGGTTTTACCGAGATAAACTCCTTCGCGCTCCTTGGTAATTACATTGTTGTAAATTCTTCCGGTGGTCACATTATTTTTTTGACTGGTATTGGCTGCTAAAAAACGTTCGTAGTGTCCTAAATCCAGATCAGTTTCTGCTCCATCCTCAGTCACATAACACTCTCCGTGTTCGTAGGGGTTCAGCGTTCCCGGGTCTATGTTGATATACGGGTCAAATTTTTGGATAGTGACCCGCAATCCCCTTGCGACTAATAATTTACCTAATGATGCTGAAATGATACCTTTTCCTAGTGAGGATGTTACGCCGCCGGTAACAAAAACATACTTGACTTGACCCATAAGTTGAAAAAAATTATACAATGAAACTTATGGGACACAAAGGTAAAAGATTGATCTAAATTAACTAAGCCAAAATAATTTTAATTGAAAAAATATTTTTATGGAGTAGAATAAGTCTTAACAAATTGGATTTTGCAGTGTAAAAGTTTTAATACTAAATTTGTATCTGAATTTGATGACATCAAAGTCTCAATGAAAATTGAGACTTTTTTATTTCTATGAATTATTCAAAACATATCGATTCTAATAAAATACTACAGCTCATTGGTGAAGTTGCCGGTCAGACTGAAACATATGTCATCGGAGGCTATGTCCGCGATCTGATAATGGGAAATAGCTCAAAAGACATTGATATTGTTTGCGTAGGAAATGGAATTGAGCTGGCTAACAGGGTGGCTGCAAGATTACCTGGTGAGACCGCGGTTAGCATTTTTAAAAATTTTGGAACGGCCCAGATAAAGTATGGTGGTCAGGATATTGAATTTGTTGGAGCAAGAAAAGAATCTTACCGGAAGGATTCGAGAAAACCTATTGTTGAAGATGGCACGCTGGAAGATGATCAGAAAAGGAGGGATTTCACCATCAATGCTTTGGCGATAGGGTTGAATAAAGATCGGTATGGTAAGTTGATCGACCCATTTGATGGGCTAAAAGATATCAAAAGAAAAATCATCAAAACTCCGTTGGATCCTTCCATCACCTTTTCCGATGATCCGCTGCGCATCATGAGGGCGTTCAGGTTTGCAGCTCAACTCAAATTCGATATAGAGGCCGGTACTTTCGAAGCAACAGGAACTAATGCTGAACGGTTAACTATAGTTTCTAAGGAACGAATTGCGGATGAACTCAATAAATTGATATTATCTCCAAATCCGGGATATGGGTTTAATATGATGTTTCATTCAGGTGTTCTAAAATTTGTATTTCCCGAAATGGTCAGGCTTCACGGGGTAAAGACAATTGAAGGTAAAGGGCACAAAGATAATTTTTTTCATACCCTCAAGGTACTGGACAATGTGGCAAAAGTTTCAGAGGATCTTTGGTTGAGGTGGGCAGCCATACTTCATGACATTGCAAAGCCTAAAACACAGCGCTTTGATAAAGTGGCCGGATGGACATTTCATGGGCATGAGGAGCTTGGCGCAAAAATGACTCCGGAGATCTTTAAAAAAATGAAGCTGCCACTCAATGAAAAAATGAAATATGTACAGAAACTCGTGAGGTTACATTTAAGGCCAATTGCCTTGGTAAGTGATGAAATTACCGATTCAGCGTTGCGGAGATTGCTTTTTGAAGCAGGTGATGACCTTGACGATCTTATGAATTTATGCCGTGCAGATATTACTTCCAAGAACAATATAAGGGTTGCGAAGTATTTAAATAATTTTGATCGAGTAGAAAAAAAGCTAAAGGAGATAGAGGAAAGAGATCATATCAGAAACTTTCAGCCACCGGTGTCTGGTGAAACGATTATGGAATATTTCAATATTCCTCCGTCTAAATCCGTGGGTGAGATAAAAGATGAAATAAAAGAAGCTATATTAGAAGGAAAAATTAGCAACAATTTTGAGGAAGCTTTTGAGTTAATGAAGGAGCTAGGAAGAAAAAAACTATTAACATAAAGAATTATAATTTTTTTAACATGAATAAAACAATATTAAAAATGGGTTTGATGCTCTTATTAGTTGCATCAATATTTACATCGGCGCAAAGCCAGGATAATAAGGTTCAGGATACACAGCTTTATAAACTTTATCAAATGAAGTATGTTTTTGGAATGAAGTATAATGATGGTGAAGTATCCAAAGATGCCTTATACAGCATGATTGCCATGGACCCAAATGACGATTCACTGAAGATGCGGCTATGTTACTATTATTTTGAGCAAAACCAGTTTGCTTCAAGTTTATTCGTTTCACTCGATTTGCTTTCCCGCCACCCCGATCAAATGGACGCATTGAAAATTAATGCACTTTCTTACGAAAATTTGGGGGTTCGTGACAAAGCTATTGCGGCTTATGAGACCTTGTATTTGAAAGCCAATGATGTTGGTGTGTTGTATCAGATATCGGTTTTACAGTTTGAGATTGACCGGCTTGCTGAAAGTAAGACCAACCTGGATATTATATTAAAAGATCCCCAGGCCAAAGCACTTAAACTCAATTTTGCGAAATCAGAAATAGAACAACAGGAAATTACACTTGAAGCAGCTGCTTATAATATGAAAGGCATGATCGAAAAACAAGAGGGGAATTTAGATGTAGCTAAAAAGTATTATGAAAAAGCTTTGGAGGTAGAGCCCGAGTTTTTTATAGCCCAGCAAAATCTTGAAGGATTAAAGAAATAAAGAATAAAATTTTTCCAAATTCAAAGGTCATCCAACTCGGATGACCTTTTTTATTTATTTTTAGAATAAGATGCAACCCTCCATAAGTTTGCAAGTCTTTAAATCAGAGTAATTAAAGTTGGAGATTTCATATATAAATAAGCATGCTAAGATTATTGAACGCTGTATCAACGGTGATCAAAAGGCATATTCTGAAATCTATAAATTATACTCTAAAGCCATGTACAATATATGTTTTAGAATAACAGGCAGCCAGGAAGCGGCAGAAGATGTGCTTCAGGAAGCATTTGTGAATGCATTTAAAAGTATTAAAAGCTTTCAGGCAAAATCTTCTTTTGGTGCATGGTTAAAAAAAATAGTGGTGAATAAAGCGATCAATCATCTTAGGAAAAAACAATTGGAAACAATAGAAATCGATGATCGCATCGATGTAAAAATGGAGGATGGAGAAGATGACGTCGATCTGGTTTTGAAAGTAGAGTCAATAAGAAATGCGATTCAAAAATTACCCAATGGATTTAGAGTGGTTTTTTCATTGTATTTACTGGAAGGTTATGATCATAAGGAGATTTCTGAAATACTTGATATTTCCGAATCCACTTCAAAATCGCAATATAACAGGGCAAAGAAAAAATTAAGGGAATTATTAAAAGAGGAGGTTTATTATGGATGACAGGTTGGAAAAGTTCATAAAATCTAACAGACCGGAAATGGATGACAAAAATCCGGGACATGAAATTTGGGATAAAATTGAGAAAGAATTACAGCCTGAAGTGAAGGAAATAAAGATTTCTAAATCTCATACATTATGGAGAGCAGCAGCGGTAATTTTACTATTGCTCACTTCCTGGCTGGTATTTGAAAAGGTGAAACAAGGCGATGGCGTTGACAAAAACATAGAGATCTCAAAGCTAAACCCCCAGTTGGAGGAAGCCGAAACCTTTTACCTCTCATTAATTGATCAGAAGAGAAACGAAATTTTATCCTTGGGAGACAAGTATAATCTTGGGGCAGATTTTTCTGGTGAAATCAATACCCTGGATTCTATGTACATGGTATTAAAGAAGGATATGATTAATGGAAGTGAAGAAAACCTTGTTGATGCCATGATTGTCAACCTTCAATTAAGAATAGAAGTTTTAAATCGACAATTAAGTATTATTCAATCAATAGAAAATAGTCAAAGAGATGAAGCAATTAACTTATAAAATATTCACATTACTTTTCCTGGCTTGTTTGGTATCATCTTCAGTAGTAAATGCTGAAGAAGTTACAAAACAAATATCTAAAAGTTTCAATATAAAAAGTGAAACCCGGATAAAAGTCAGTAATAAATATGGAGATGTCATCATAAAACGATGGGATAAAAATGTAGTGGATCTTCGTGTGGAAATTGAAGTAAATGGAAAATCTGAGTCTAAAACCCAGAAAATACTAGATGCGATTGAAATCGATATTTCAGACAGGATATCGTCTGGCTCCCTATCTTTCAGTACCGAGATTGGCAAAATCAATGGAAACTCCAGCTTCAGTATTAATTATGAAATCACCATGCCCAACACCAACGAGTTCAGTCTAAGCAATAGTTTTGGGAGTATTTATTTAGGTAGTTATAAAGGAGATTTGGATATTGATCTCAAATACGGGCAATTAATAGCAGAGGATCTTGAAAAAGCTGACATCAATATTTCATTTTCTAATGGTATGTGTGAGATTGAATCTTTAAAGTCAGGAAGTCTTGACCTCAGATACTCGAAAATGGAAATTGGAAACCTGGGGAATATTGATATTTCCAGTCAATTTTCAGAGCTTGAAATTGAAAATGCCGGTGTGGTAGAACTCAACGGAAGATATGGGAATTTCAAAATAGATAATATTAAATCTTTAGATGGTGATATTCAATTTTCGGGATTGGATATTGATAACATTGAAGAATCAATATTTCTTAAAACACGTCATGGAGGAGAGATCAAGATAGAAAATATCTCAATAAAATTCAAGGAGTTGGATATTGAAAGTCAGTTTAGCACAATCAACATCGGAGTCGAAAAAGGGCTGTCTGCAACCTTGGAATTTAACCTGGAATTTGGAAATTTAAGAGCCCATGGAGAGGGCATCAATTTTAGTAAAGTCATTAAGGAAAATAATAGCAGTGAATACCGGGGCTATCTAGGTAACGAGAACGCCACATCTTCTATTAAGGTCAGCACAAGGCATGGTAATATTCGGTTAACGGTTGATTGATTTGTAAAGTTCCGAAGGTGCCTGTCGGCGTTTCCTCCAAGCGAGGAAGATAAATCTTACTTTAGGTTAAGAACCTGATGTCAATTCAAATTCATCAATATTTGAATCCAAAATTTTTCCGTTTTCGCATTTCAATATCCTGGCGGGGTGATTGCCAATTATCGTATGATCATGGGTCGCCATTAGTATTGCAGTTCCGCTTTTATTTATCTCCAGGAATAGCTTGAAAATCCCATCAGATACTTCCGGGTCAAGATTCCCTGTTGGTTCATCTGCGATGAGCAGTAGAGGTTCGTTGATCAACGCTCTTGCAATAACGACTCTTTGCTGCTCTCCTCCTGACAATTGATGTGGCATTTTACCATCCACAGAACCAAGGCCTACCTGCATGAGCACTTCAGCAAGCCGTTTTTTCATTTTTGCACGGTCTTTCCACCCGGTAGCTTTCATAACAAAATTGAGATTCTCAGCTACAGATCTGTCTTCAAAAAGGTGAAAATCCTGAAAAATGATTCCGAGTTTTCTTCGGAGCATCGGGATGTCTTTGTTTTTTAGTGTATTGATTTTGTAACTCACAACAGTTATTTCCCCAAGCCTGAGTGGAAGATCGGCATAAAGTGTTCTTAAAAGGGATGATTTACCACTCCCTGTTCGTCCGACTATGAAGGCGAGTTCACCTTTTTCCAGTTCGAAATTAATATCGCTAAGAACGGTTTGATTTCCCTGAAAAATGCTGGCATCTTTTACCTTTACGATCGGATCAGACGAAAAAGACATATTATAAATCTAATTTTTGAAGTTTTCCAAAAGGCATATTTTTTACGATTGATTCAAGCTCATCCTCTTTACCCTTGAGACCAAATTTTTCAAGCCTTCTGAAAGGTCTCCCTTCCCTATAACTGAAATAGCCAATAAGCATGAAATTTTCATCTCTCAATTGAATGTAGTTTGGGATCTTTTTTTTGCCTTTTACTTTAATGATGTACATATATTCAATTTTGCGCGTCTCAAAATGAAAGGCCCGGCACTTGAACCGGCAAATTAAATAAAAGTTTGATTACAAAGATAAGAAAATAAAAAAAGGCAAATCGTATATCGCACTGCTACAACCACCTACCCTTGCTTCCTTCCAGACCTGGGGGAGTTCGACAGGAGCTAGTCGTATCGATTTGCCAATGCAAAGTTAAGCAGAAAAAAATTGATCACAAAAACTATTGAATAATGTGGAATAAATTTTTAAAAACATTATATCAGGCATGGTATTCCATTGCAATGAAAATGGGATGAATTTGTCCAATGTAATTAAACCAATATGATAGCATATGCAAATGACATAGAGCCAGATTTGATTTATTGCATATTAGCCACTAATTTGTCAATTAACTTTAATAATAAAAATTAAATTATTTAATCATGGGAAAAGGAGACAGAAAAACTAAAAAAGGGAAAATCGTCAAGGGTAGTTATGGAGTAATTAGACCAAAGAAAAAAAAAGTAGCAGAAGTAAAAAAAGGAAAAAGTGACAAGAAGTAAATAATTACTGTAGTTCTTCTCGCTTTATTTTTTAAGTAAAATTTATGTCTTTCAATTCATTCGGCTCTCCCAGGAAAGTACTATCTACTATTGCGGGGCCTGTTTCATTTTTAATAATTATACTTCTTCCTTTTCCAGATGAATTGTTGGGAGCGGCGCAGTCAGTGCTGGCTGTCACATCCTGGATTGCTATTTGGTGGATAACTGAGGCCGTTCCAATTCCGATTACATCACTACTTCCAATTATCCTTTTTCCATTGACAGGAGCCCTGGACATTTCTAAAACGGCAGCTTCCTATGGCCATAAAATGATCTTTCTGTATATGGGAGGATTTATAATCGCATTGGCAATAGAAAAGTGGAATCTTCACAAAAGGATTGCGCTTCAGACAATTTACATGGTTGGGAAGAATACTGATAAAATCATTTTTGGATTCATGCTAGCCACATATTTGTTATCGATGTGGATATCAAATACTGCCACTACCATGTTAATGCTTCCTATCGCAATGGCGGTAGCAAAGCAATTTGGATCGGGTGGAAAGACAACACAAGACCTGGTGGAGGATAAAAAACTCAGCTCTGCTTTTGGGTTGCCATTGATGTTGGGAATCGCATATGCAGCGTCTATCGGAGGGATTACCACTTTAATTGGCACCCCTACAAATGCTATGCTATCGGCAGTAGTTAAAGATTTATTTGACCAGGAAATTGATTTTGCGAAGTGGATGTCAATATCCCTACCGATCTCAGCATTACTATTGGTTATCAGCTGGGTTTACCTGGTGAAAATAATTTATCCGATAAAAAGTTCAGAAAATTTCAAAGGTTTTGAAGAGATAAAGAATGAACTAAAATCATTGGGGCCACTAACCACTGATGAAATAAAAGTAATCATTGTATTTGCCATTACTGCCATCTCCTGGATATCGAGGTCATTTTTATTGAAAAAGTTCATTCCTGCAATTGACGACACAATTATAGCCCTGTTTGGTGTGGTATTGCTTTTTTTGATACCATCCTCGAAAGAAGGCGAACGGCTTATGAATTGGGAAACAGCTAGGAAATTACCGTGGGGGATTTTGATACTTTTTGGGGGAGGACTCGCACTGGCGACAGGATTCCAATCTTCAGGATTGGCCGCATGGATAGGAGGGACGCTTAAAAATTTGGATAATGTGAGTTTTATCATCATACTATTTGCTGTCAGTGCAATGGTTAATTTCCTTACTGAGGTCACATCCAATGTTGCAACTGCAAGCATTTTGTTACCAATATTAGCGCTAACGGCTATTGCGTTGGGCATTCATCCTTACGCACTTATGATAGCCGCCACGTTATCAGCATCCTGCGCTTTCATGCTTCCGGTGGCCACACCGCCAAATGCAGTTGTTTTTAGTACGGGTTATATAGAGATTAAACAAATGGTAAAGGCAGGTTTTTTCCTCAACATCATCTCCATCATTGTCATCGTTCTGGCGCTCTGGTTTTTGCTCCCTTTAATATGGGGGATTGATCCGAAAGTGCTGCCTGAATTTGCAAAATAGATGATTCTTCAGGGAAAGCCTTAGGAAAAAGTAGGGTATAAATAAGAACGATTATAAGTTGCGAGTTGCCGGTTATGAGTTGCCGGTTACGAGTTGCCAGTTGTTAGTTGGAATAGCAACAAAAAATCTGTCCTGTTTATTTAAGATTGACTAAAATGATGATCTAAGTGCCTGTAAGAAGCATTCTGTCTCGTTTAGTATTGAAGAGCAATAGGAACTGAATTTTTAAATGAAAGTAAGGTTTGCAATAATTTGAAACCTTTGAATACTAAACGAGACATTAAAAATAATGCATTAAAGTACTTGGAATTATACCAATATACTTATCAACAAATAATCGGTCAAAAGAATTCGCAAATCACGTTATATTTCGAAAATTGATATTTGCCTATAGGTATCAGGTCAGGTATTTAATTTACTTTTTCTCAAATAGATATTGAGTATTGTAAAAGCAAAGATTAGAATCAATGGCATAATGGCCATATATCGCAAGGTATTTGCACCGGTTGAATCCATGTCCATGAAAATGCCGATGGTTGGCAGTGCGATTGAAATGCCGAAATTTCCAATGCCTCCCATTACGCTTAAGCCAAGGGCGCCGCTTTCCGGAATTTTTTCAGAGACGAATCCAAGCATTGTTGGCCAAAAGTAGCAAACTCCAACAGCAAAAACGCCCGCAGCAAGAAATGTTGTGATCCCACTTGAATAACTAAGCCATACAAGTCCGATGGTGGCGAAAATTGCTGAAAAAAGTAACATACCGCTGGCATTTAGTTTATCAACCACTGGTCCTGCAAAACTTCTTCCAATGGCCATAATCCCATTGATAAAAGCCAAAACCAGGATCGCAGAAACGCCCGTTTCTTCCAGTAAAGTTGATATACGTTGATTTGTGCCAATCTCAGTAGAGGCTGTTAAAATCATGCAAAAAGCCATGAAAATGAACAGTGGAGAAATAATAGCTTTCCACATACCTTTGGTAGAAATCCCCATTTGAACACGTTCTGTCGTAGGGAATTTCTGTCCCAGCAAAAGGATCCCATATAATATTGTGGGTATAAACATTGTACCTACCAGTAGCTGCCAGGGCAGATGAGCTTGCTCGATCATGAAATAGCCCAATAGGCTTCCAATCACGATTCCGCCTGGAAACCAAATATGGAATCTATTCAACATTTTTACTTTTTTGTCTTTATATAAGGTTGCGATCAACGGATTGCACGCTGCTTCTACCATTCCGTTTCCAATTCCTATTGCTAAAGATCCAAAGAAAAGTGTCCAGAAATCATGTGCCATCATGGTCAATGTTATTCCTAACGTATGAAATATAAAAGCCATCCAAACTATCTTTCGCATGCCAAAATGATCGACCAAAGCCCCTCCAATGAGCATGGTGAAGGTTAATCCAAGAAATACAGGTGCAAAGGCAGTTCCGAGATCCTGACTGGATAACTCAAATTCAGAAATGAAAACGGTTTCTAATTGAGCGCGAATAGCAAAGGAAACTGATGTTGTGATCAGTGCAAGGCTGCTGATAAGGAACAGACGATTCTTATGTAGTGTTTCGATAATTTTAGGGATTTGGATAAAAAAATGATAAGAATAAAAATTCTTAGGCAATTTATAAATAATACATCAAATTAAAACCAGATATGCAATTGATTGTAAATCCGTACCAAATAAAACGATGCGTCTGCTGCGAACTAAATGGGAAAAATGATTATACACGAATTAATGCGACAATGATAGAATGCTAGAATAAAAAGAGAAAGAATAGTGATGTGACAGAGAAAATCTTCTTACGCGATTAATTTGTATAAAAATCAAAGTGAAAAATCAGCTTATTAAGTATAACAAAATCAGTTTTGCATTATAGCATTATCACATTTAATCATTCCTACAATCATATATTTCCATTAAAACAGCAATTATCACTCAACGGCTTCTTCAAAATGCTGATAAAGTTTACTATGGGCTTTAATGATTTTATTACTTTTAAATTTTAAGATCTTTCTATCGTAAGTCATAGTTCCATTTACCTCTCCTTCCACGTCAGTTGTTTGAGTATAAATTGCTCCCGCCAGTCCCTCATCGATTAGAGGTGTCAATTTCTCCATCAATTCCAAATATGATTTTTCAAGGTCTTTCAATTTTTTAAGATTCCGATAACCCCAGTTTTTGTCTTTCTGCCACAAATGTCCTTCCATGGGCAAGCCGAGGCCGCCAAATTCTCCTAGAATCAGCGCTCTGTCAGGATCAATTGGTGGAAGCTCAGGTCCGGGATATTTATGATAATCCCGCGTATCTCCAACAGGGAAAAAGTTGCCTCCACTTGGTCCGCCAATCAACCTGGTTGAATCAAGCGTCGCTACCCAATTATAGATTTCTGTAGTTTTAAATTGTCCCCAGCCTTCGTTGAAAGGAATCCAGTTTACAATTGAGGGATGGTTATATAAACTCTTTATAATGGCTTCAAATTCCAGCTTGTACTGCGCTTCAGATATAAACTCCCTCGTTATTTCTACCCCGTCAATACCACTCGGGCCTTTCCATTTAGCGTTTTTATCACTATTTGGCATGTCCTGCCAAACGATCATCCCCAAACGATCGCAATGTGTGTACCATCTTTCAGGTTCAACCTTTACATGTTTTCGGATTAGGTTGAATCCCATATCCCTGGTTTTAACAATGTCTGATCGAAGTGCTTCATCGGTAGGGGCCGTATATAAGCCATCCGGCCACCAGCCCTGATCCAGCAAGCCATATTGAAAGATTGGTTTATTATTCAGAAATAACCTTTTCACGCCATGTCTGTCCTTTTCAACAGCTATTTTTCTCATACCAAAATATGACTCCACCTCGTCAATTTTTTCACCTTCTCGTATCAACTGGAATTTCAATCCGTATAAATGCGGATATGTGGGTGACCATAAATTTTGATTCAGGATTTTCATTTCGGCAGTTTCCTGATAATGGAAGGTTTCACGCCATTCTTCCAGTCCGTTGTTTGTAACAATAGCAACGATAGAATCATTTGGCAATGGATTATAAATTTGAGCATTCACTGAAACCGTAGAATTATCAATATTGGGTGTGCTTTTAACAGATTGAATGGCAGATAAATTCACTGGTTCCATCCAAACTGTTTGCCATATTCCAGAAACCGGGGTGTACCATATACCTTTTGGATCAATTTTCTGCTTACCTCTCGGTTGATGATATTGATCGGTTGGATCCCATACAGAAACCACAATTTCCTGGACACCGCGTTCATCCAGGTATGGTGAGATATCAAATGAAAACGGATCATATCCTCCGCGATGTTTGCCAATTTCTGATCCGTTTATATAAACAGTAGTTTCCCAGTCTGACGCGCCAAAATGAAGCAACACAAACTTGCCAGACCAGCTATCAGGAATAAAAAAAGTGCGTTTATACCACATCATTTCTTCAGGACTTACACTTTGGTAGATTCCTGAAAGGGCAGATTCCACCGGGAAAGGGACAATTATTTCTCTGCGATAAATTGAAGGAGCTCCCTCATCCTTTTTTGATTTTTCAAAATGCCAGCGTCCATTTAGATTTTTCCATTCGGTTCTTTTCATAGTAGGCCTGGGATATTCTGGCCATGGATTGTCCTTATTTACATCAGTTGTCCATTCTGTTGTTAATTTGAATTCCGGGGGGTCAAATGAAATTTTTTGAGCATATATACCAGATGCAAAGAAAAGGATCGGCACTAAAAAGTAAATCTTAAATGTTTTCATTTGGTTACTGTTATTGTGATGGAATTACTACTAATACCTACTGAAAATTAGCACGTTTTTTTCACATAATCGTGAATAAAAATTTACAACTATTGATGCTGTGGCCTCAGCAAGTCATTGACAGTTTTCACTGGATTGAATGTGCTTACTGGCACCTCAACAAATAAGGTATTCCAGTCAGACATTGCCCCATTCCATAAACCGGGTAACTCCTGGGCTTTCAACTCACGGCCATCTTTCGATTTCTCAGAAATAAATCCGGCTGAAGGATCTACATATTTTGTCAAATCAAATTTTGTTCCTTTATAATTTCTTACTCCACAAACAAGATCCACAGGATTGAAGTGGGAAGCAGAAAGGGCAATTGCTTTCTGGGATTCATCGCCAAAATCGACCTGGGAAGATTCTACTATCTGAAGAGAATGTGTGCCATCATGGTTTTGGGCAAAAAATGGTCCACCACCCGGTTCTCCTTCATTTTTCACCATTCCACAAATTCGAAGAGGGCGATTAAGTTTGTCTTTAAGAAAAGCGACAGATGCCTCTGAATCTGTAAAATCCGGTATATTTTTTATACTCAGTTCATTTTTTAAAAAGGAAATCATTTCATTGATATCTTCATCAATTACTGAGCCATCAAGTCTAACCAAATAGTTGAAAATCCGTTCCTGAAATTTAAGCAGAATTCCGGCCAGTGCTTTTTTATATGTAATGGTATCCTGTTTCAGCTTGTCCGGCACAACATTATCTATATTTTTCACAAAAATAATATCAGCATCTATCTCATCCAGGTTGGCAATAAGCGCCCCGTGGCCGGCAGGCCTGAATAGCAACGTACCATCATCATTTCTAAACGGTTCATTGTCAAGATTTACGGCAATGGTGTCTGTATAGGCTTTTTGCACTGAAAAATCCACGTCATATTTCACACTGAATTCAGACTTAAATTGTTCTGTTTTTCCATTGATGTGGTTTTCGAATCGCTCTTTATGCTCCGGAGAAACAGTGAAATGAATTTTGACAATTTTGTTGGCAGATTCTGCGTATAGAGCACCCTCCACAAGGTGTTCCATCACCGGTGTTCTCAAATCATTTTCATATTTATGGAATTTGAGCAATCCCTTCGGTGATGTAGCATACGAGAGCCCTTTACTCCCCAATAATCCTTTGAGTATCAAAGCATAATCACAATTTGCAAGACAGGTTTTTATAGATAATCCATGCTTCTTTTTTAAATGTGCATCCAACTCTTCGAAAAATGCAAAATCCGAAATTCTATCAAAAAAGGTTTTGATGGATTGCAGATCATTTGATTTATTGAATGCTTCTTTAACCAGTTCCGGATTGTTTGAATTATCCAGAAATTCGAATAACAATTTGAACATTCTGCTGGCTGCACCTGACGCGGGAACAAATTTCACTATTTGATTGTTCTTTCTAACTTCATCATACAAGCGGACGTAATTCTCAATTTCCAGTCTATCAAGAACAATGATGCCATCTTCAGGTGTGGCAGCTTTCTCAAGTTTTAAATAGGGGAACCCCTTTTTAAAATTTTCTATCTGATCTTCCACTACATAGAGCGATGAGCCCCTCCCTTTTATTTGTTTTAAATCATTATCTGTAAACATATATTTAGTTGAGTTTTAGGTATGCAAACCAGTTTCCTTTTTCAGGTGTCCGGATTGTTACTTTAGAATTATTTATTGTCAATTGCATGGTTTCACTCCATTCTGAACTTAAAATATTGAGCCATTCTATGGAGATTTCACCATTTTCAATATTTGTTTTAAGATCCACCTCTCCACCATCGGGGAAATAAATTGCATATTCTCTGCCTTCAATGGCCCGGCAAAAGGCCTCATTTTCAGTACGGTTAGATAAAAGAAAATTTGATGGAATTCCATTGAAAAAATCTGACTTGTCAACATATGACCTCATACTCTTGATCAGGTGCTGAGCTTTTTCATTGAGTCCCTGGCCCGATGTTGGTCTGTGAAACCTGGCGCTTGCAGCACCAAAAAGCACATTTCTCACAAAAGATTCGATCGCGTTTTGAGTGGTTTTATGCCTTCCACCATCATTACCGTAAATCTTCACATTGGTAACGGGCCTTAGCATATTGTTGGCTTTCAACCTGTTTATCTGTTTCAATCCATTATTCCAATGGGTATCGCCGACATTGTGATTATTCTGTGAAATATCCACAAAATCATAAATCTCCGGATGGTCAAATGTTTCACGATGTGCGGCATGGTCGAGGCTATGTGGATCCCACATTTCCGTGGTTAATATCTGCTTGCCATGTTCTTTAGCTACCTTTTTTATGTACAATGACCAGAACTTTCCCCATTCGGAAGTTACCGAAGTTTCATTGTCCATGCAGTATAAAATGTTTGGGTATTTCAACGAATAGGAGAGCAGCTTATCAATATATTTTTGCTGATGTTCCAGTAGTTTAAGATTGCTTTCCTGGCTTGGAACTGACCAGAAAAAATTGTTTTCCGTCATGATGGGATGCGAATTAACTTCAATAGGAAGATGGACTCTTTCTACATTATAATTAACATTGTTTTTTGGGTTGAAAGGATTGACTTCCCAATTTGCACGATAAAAATCAAAGGTTGCCCAAAGCTCAATCTGTACAATGATCTCCCTGTCGGAACATGCTTTTAAAAAGCCATCAAATCTCCTCCAATACTCATCGTTCCATTTGTTGAGATTGAAACGGCCATCTTCATTTTTAGCAAATGCCCATACATCACCCTCATCCCTGCTCGACATCGTATTTCGCACATAATTACCACCAACGGATTTCAGTAAGATCAACTGCTCTTCAAAATTTTTATACTGAAACAGATTGTCTTCAATTGATCCGCCAAGCAGCATAATGTTTTCGCCATTCATAGACCAATATTGTTTGTGCGTGGAACTCGGTTGGATTGGAGAGGCTATTTTATTCTGAATTTTATTCGGCGAGATGTGCTTCTGGCCCAGTTGAATTACCAGGAACCAGGCTATAAATATGATGACAAAAAACAAGGTCGTTGTAATCCAAACTTTTTTCATTGTTTGCCGGGGTAGTTAAACTTTATTAATATGACTACAATTTAACCTTTTTCTATTCCCATCAAAACCCTTCTGATTTCATTTGCTTTTTCCATTAGCTTATGACTCTTTTCTTCGGCTCCCGAATCAATTATTTCTTTAAATTGACGCAACTGGTTGATATATGCTTCCAATGCAATGGAAACGTTGGTTGCATTTTGCTTGAATATTGGAGCCCACATATCGGGAGAACTTTTTGCAAGGCGAACAGTCGAAGAAAAACCAGATCCTGCCATGGCAAAAATGCTCTGTTCATCTTTTTCCTTTTCAAGAACGGTAAGTCCCAGGGCAAAGGAGCTTATATGACTTAAATGAGATACATAAGCAATATGCCTGTCGTGTTCTACACTATTCATATAGCTGATTTGCATATCAAGCTTTTTGAATATTGAGATTATCCATCTCAAGAGCACTTTGTCACTTTTGTCAGGTTCGCAAATGATCATTTGCTTGTGCTTCATCAATCCGGAAAAAGCTGCTTCGGGTCCTGAATTTTCGGTGCCAGCCATTGGATGACAGGATATATATTGATTTCTTTTTGGATGATCAGCAACCATTTCACTAAAAATCTCTTTTGTGGATCCGAGATCGATAAGCGCTGATCCTTCGGGTAAAATATCCAGAACTTCACACAGTTGATGTTTGATCACATTGACCGGGGTTGACAGTACAACAAGATCTGATTTGCCAACTGCTTCTTTAAAATTGAGGATTTCATCGATGATTTCAAGTCTTTTAGCCAGCCGGGCATTTTCATTATTGATATCAACACCGATAAAATGATGATCTTCTTTAATTGACTTTAACCCAAGAGCAAACGATCCTCCTAAAAGGCCGGTCCCTATTATTGATATGTTCATATTTTATCCAAATCTATGCCTTCAATTCTTTTAATCACTTTTTTCAGAAGTTCCTGCCCTACGCAAAGTGAGATCCTGATATATTGTTTGCCTTTTTCGCCAAAGATGAATCCCGGAGTTACGAAGATATTTTTTTTGTACAATAGAAAATCAGCAAGTTTTTCAGAGGTTCCAACTTTGGGATTTACCCTGGCCCAGATAAACATACCTGTTTGTGATTTGTCGTAAGTACAAGACAATTTGTCAAGGATTTGATAGACCAGTTTCCTTCTTTTTTTATACTCTACATTTCTTGCAAGATGCCAGAATTTTGAATTTTTTAAAGCTTCCACTGCCGCCAATTGTATGGGCTTGAACATCCCAGAATCTACATTGCTTTTAATTTTTAAAATAGCATCGATATAATCTTTGGCGCCGGAAACCCAGCCAATCCGCCATCCGGCCATATTATGTGATTTACTCATGGAATTGAGCTCTATGGCAACCTCTTTTGCTCCTTTTACAGAAAGCAAACTAATAGGATCCCCTTCATTAAGAACAAGGCTGTATGGGTTATCATGGCAAATAAGAATCTTATTTTCCTTTGCAAATTCAACGATTTCTTCAAAGACATTAATATCAGCAGGAGCTCCTGTAGGCATATTTGGATAATTGATCCACATCAACTTTACTTTGCCCAGGTCTGTCTTTTGTAAAGCTTTTATATCCGGTTTCCAATTTTCATTTTCAATCATAGAATATTTAACAGCCTGCCCTCCAACCATTTCGGTGACTGCACTGTATGCAGGATAACCCAATTCAGGAACCAGAACCTGGTCTCCCGGATTTAGAAAAGCAAGAGAAATATGGGTGATTCCCTCCTTTGAACCAATTAAAGGGAGGATTTCATCATTGCTATTCAACTCGACATCATAAATTAGCTTTGTCCAATCTTTGATAGATGCTCTCAATTCAGGGACACTTCGATACGGTTGATAACCATGGTTTTCAGGGTTATTCGATTGTTTGTTCAACTCATCAATTGTAGACTTGGAAGGCTCCATATCCGGATTACCAATGGCAATATTGATGATGTCATTGCCTTTTGAAATCAATTCCCTTACCTCCTGAAGCTTTATAGAAAAGTAGTACTCCTTTGTAGTTTTAAGCCTGTTTGCTGTTTCTATTATCATCTCTGTTCTGCTATATTCCCATGTGCCATTTCATCTGCGAACTGTGGAATAGTTGAAACGGCGAATTTACTTACACTTCATTTCATATTAAACTCTTTTGGAGTTAATTTTATCTATTCTCGTTTTATTTCAATAATCGAAAAAGTTGAGATTTTAAATAACTGGCGCGTGTATAGAATCTTTACAACAATCGGTCAAAGGATTTGAGGAGAGAAATAACGAAAACAAAATCGAGCTATTAGCTATCATAGTTAATATTTTCAAAACATCTTAAACATTAAAGTTTCATGAAAAATTCCACTTTATTTTTATCATTTATTTTATCAATCCTCATGGGATTTCAAATCGGTTGTCAGCAAAAAAAGAAACAAGTAGCCGCTACCGAAATCATTGAATCGGCGCCAAGATTTCCACTTAAAAGAGGGGTAAACATCAGTCATTGGCTTTCTCAAAGTAAAGTGAGAGGAACTGATAGGAGCAATTTTTTTCAAAAGAAGGATGTTGATTTTATCAAGGAGATTGGGTATGATCATATTAGAATACCTATTGATGAGGAGCAAATGTGGGATACTGAGGGCAATAAAGAAGCAGAAGCTTTTGATTTGCTCCAAAATGCTATTGGCTGGGCATTGGAGCAAAATCTAAAAGTGATTATTGACCTGCATATATTGAGGTCACATCATTTTAATGTCGCTGAAAAACCACTCTGGACTGACCCTTCTGCGCAAGAACAGTTTTTCCAGTGCTGGAGAGATCTTTCAACAGAATTGCAAAAATATCCTACTGATATGTTGGCATATGAATTGATGAATGAACCTGTTGCTGACACACCTGAAGAGTGGAACATACTGGTTGCAAAAGCTTCTGAGGTTATAAGGATAAATGAGCCAAAACGGTTTATTGTAATTGGATCTAATAAATGGCAGTCAGTTCATACCTTTAATGATCTTAGGGTGCCTGAAAATGACCCTTATATCATTCTAAGTTTTCACTTTTATCACCCATTCTTATTAACTCACCATGAAGCCTCTTGGACAGGCATCGGGCCATATAACGGACCGGTGAAATATCCTGGGTTATTGGTGGATGATGCTGATATTCGTAAAATAAAGGATGAAAATCTCAGAGAAAGAATTGCTGATGGAAATGGAATTTTTACTATTGACAGTCTCGAATTGATGATGGAGCAGCCAATAAGAAAATCGACAGAGTTGAATCTTCAATTATATTGTGGAGAATGGGGTTGTTTGCCGACGGTTCCAAGGGAGAGCTTCCTGCAGTGGTATGCCGATGTAAGGAGCATTTTAGAAAAAAACCGAATTGGCTGGACCAATTGGGATTATAAAGGAGGTTTTGGAGTAGTTGATAGAAAAAATGAGTATAAGCCTATTGATGATTTGATTGAGGTCTTGTTGGAGAAATAGTTATTACTCTCTTTTACGAAAAAATATAACTATCTAATAGACAACTGATTGAAAAATCAACTTGGTGTCTCTATGGCCATAGAACTGTTGCCATGACCTTCTACTTCCAACCCCTATAATGCCATAAACTTAAGCATGTTTTTTACTGCCTCTCCCTTCACCCTCTCCAGAGAGGGA
>JAJRQT010000018.1 GCA_024280115.1 Bacteroidota bacterium
GTTCAGAAATGGAAAAGCTAAAAGTTAGTTCGAAATCCATCAGAAATCAGAAAATTAAGAGTGCAATAAAATATTAAAATAATTATATTGCAAAAACGAGAGATGCGTTTTCTTAGTGACACTAAATAGAGAAAACATAGATTTTCTACACTTAAAGCAAATCCAAAAAAAGAGAGAATAGTAAAAGGTATTTCGCTTCAGTTGGAAGAATTATCAAATAGTATAGAAAGCCTTCAGTCCCATCAAGTGACTTTCCAAGAAAAAGAAAATCTATACCTCGCAAATATTCTTCCAATTTTAAGAACGTTGCTGTTTTGGCCTGATGGCAAAGGACTCGGAAGCATATACAACCCTCTATTGTTGCGAATTGCAGGTTACTACGATCTTCCATTACCTGTTTATGTAATGAGCGACAGATTGAAAGAAACTATGGATAATCCATTGTTTTCTGGTGCCATAACTCATAGAACACTTAACGTACCATCATTAATTCAAAAACATTCAAATGAAAAACTGTTAGATATTCAAGAGTGGTTGGAAATGGAAATTCTAATTGACAGAAATGATTCAAGCCCAAAGGCCTATAGATGGAAAGATTTAATATTTGAAGGTGCAAACTCATCGAGTTTCACGCACTTTGATACTGATATTCCAATTTTTATAGACAGTTTAAAGAGCGCTCTATCGTGGGATAGGTCGATGTTCTTTGAATATGTAAAGTCAATCGCGAATATTGCAATTGAACTCGGAATAAAAACAATAAAAGCAGCTAATAAAAAATAAAAACCATTGAAAACGGTTTTTATTTAGCCGTTGTAAAGCATATAAATTAACTCTACTGCATCAAATTGAACAGGATAATTAAAATTAGTACCTTTGTGAAGTGGACAAAATAGGTAATATAGAAATCAGAGTAATCGGTAAGTCAGGCAATTTAGAATTAAAGCCTGAAAACTATGACATAAAACATATTTCAAGCATATTGCAAAATGTTGAAGACTTGTTATATCCAAATAACAAGAAAGACAGACCTTTAATTACATACAATATTGAAGAAGGCTCTGTAAGACACATTTTTAAGACCCCAATTCAATACATTATTGGATTTAGTGCAATATTGGTACAAATTCAAGAGACAAGTTCAATTGACTTCTTGGATTTAAAAACGGCTAGGGCTATTGAAAGTATTCAACAGCTATCACAACAGAAAAATTATGAATTTCAGTTCACTACATCCATTAAAAACAATATTGAACTTTCTATAAATCCAACCACAAAATTTTTTAGAACTGAAAATACTTGGGTTGACGCTGAATTTTATTTCTATGGTATATTAAAAGATGCTGGAGGTAAAAGCAAAGCCAATATTCATATAGATACTGATGACTATGGGTATTTAGCAATAGAAACAGGGCAAGATTTTTTGATGGAACAAGAAGAGAACTTGCTTTATAAAAAATTTGGTGTCCGTGCTACAGGAAAACAAAACCTTGAAACTGCCGAAATAGATACTAAAACCTTGAAATTGGTTGAACTAATAAATTACAGTCCAAAGTATGACTCTGATTACCTTTCTCTGCTAATCAATAAGGCAAAAAAGAGTTGGAAAGGAATTGACTCAGATGATTGGCTTTTAAATTTAAGAGGAGGATATGAAGCATAGTGTTCTACTCGATACCAGTTTCTTTGTTCGACTATTAAATGATGAAGATAGACTTCACAACAATGCAAAAGGGTACTTTCGATACTTTCTAGAAAATGAAATTGTTCTTAAAGTTTCTACTATATCAATAGCTGAATATTGTGTAAGAGGGGAAATTGATGAATTGCCTTTACGTAATATTCAAATCATTCCATTTAACTTAGATCAAGCCCAAAAAACAGGAGAATTTGCTAAGGTAATATTTGAAGAAAATAAGTTAAACAAGGAAAGACTTGAGCCCAGAGCAATTATACCTAATGATTCAAAACTATTTGCTCAAGCGGATTTAGATAAAACCATTACACATTTTGTCACTTCAGATAGTAGATCAAAAAATACATTTCAAGCACTTAAGAAACGATTAAACCCAAAATTTGGGATAATTGACATTACAAATCCGTTTAATGAAACTTTTGGAATTTTGGATTTGCAATAAGAATAATTCGCTTTACAATAAATAGGAGAGCGGTCTGCAAGACCGAGCGATTAGTCCATGTTGAACTACATCCCGGATATATGGCTATGTACTTACTGAGGGCTTTTATAATCGTTGTGGAAATTTCGAGGGATAGGAAGGCAAATGCAATCTTCAAATTTTAGCTGATACTCGATGGAAAGCCTCTTGTATTGTATGATTTTGACTGGTTTTCCTACCCATAAGGCAATACGAATCCTTTGTTCATGAAAATGAAGTTATAGAAGGAAAGAATTACAGTAAAAGTGACATAAATGAGTTCACAGAATATCGGCCGGGAGACCGAATACGAGGTAATTCTCTGATTATACACATTCTCCCCTTTTTACATACAGGACATTGATATACATCAAATCCGGTAAGGCGGTAGAGCCGCTCCTGTGCAGTTTCCTTTTCCGGTTTTTTCTCAGCGCTGACTATATCTACTTTTTCTTCCTTCTTAAATTGCAATTTCAGGTTACGTTTGGTGGTATGGTTGTAAATTCCATAGCGCCTGATTTTTACAAACTGCCGTGGTAAAATGTGCATGCAAAACCGCCGTAAAAATTCAACACCTTCAAGAATTACCTGTTTTTTAATAGCCTTATCGCGATAATCTTTTGTAATGAAGGTTACATGTGTATCGGAAATATTGAGCAACCGCTGGTTGCTAATGGCCACACGGTGGGTGTATTGCCCAAGATATCTAACAACGTGTTCTGCATTAGCCATTGATGGTTCACAAAATACGACCCATTTGGTTTCCCATGCTCTTTGTATGAGAGGATCAAACCCGGCAAGCGCCTGTTTTTTCTTTAGCCACCTCATCAGAGAATCCAGAAATTTACCCCTGAAAGTTTTACTGAGCTGATGTACAGGGTACAGGTAGTTTTCAAATGTGCCAATATGTTTCCATTCACCAGAAAGTGAATATCCGGCAGCCGGGACAATGCAATGCACATGAGGGTGTAGCGAGAGGTTCTGCCCCCAGGTATGGAGCACACAAACAGCACCGCTTTCCACTCCATAATGCGTATATCCAAAACTATGCAATGTCTTCCATACGGCAGAAAACAGTAAGCGGTAAAATTCACGATCATTAAAAAGGCAAATTTTATTCAAACAATGCGGAACGGTAAACACAATATGATAATGCTTGACCGGCAAGGTCGATTCAAGCAACTGCTCAATCCATAGGGCCTGTTTTGCAGCCTGACATTTTGGGCAATGCCTGTCCCCGCAGCTATTGTAACTATAGCGTAGCTCTCCACAACAATCACACTGCTCTTCATGCCCGCCCAGGGAAGCCGTTCGGCATTGCACAAGCTTGTGCAATGTTTTTATTTGATACGGGGTCAGCTTATCCTTCGATACCAGTGCTTTTCCGAAACGTCGGATAATACCTGCTAATTCAAACTTAGTCCTCATTTTTCGCCTTTCCGAAATACAAGGTATCAAGCGGACTATGGGCTTTAATGTGCCTGCACTGGGCCACATGCAAATAAATCATCGTTGTGGTGATATCTGCGTGCCCCAGAAGATCTTTAAGGGTCACAATATTCAATCCATCTTCGAGCAGATGGGTGGCATAAGCATGTCGCAGAGAGTGCAGGTTGACATCTTTGGCAATAGATGTTTTCTTCAGGTTTTCACGCATTACCCATGCAAGCCCGCGCATACTGTATTGACTTGCGGGTTGTTTCCCGTTGAAGAGCCACATATATGGATTTTCTGCCTTCATGTACTTTTGCAACCCCTTTGCCATGGTGGGAGAAAGGGGTACAATGCGGTCTTTCTTATACTTTGTCTGGCGGATATGAATGGTCATCCGCTCAAAATCAATATCTGAAATTTTCAGGTTTATCGCCTCACTACCCCGTAATCCGGCAGAGTAAATAAGGGTAAGGACAATACGTTGTTTCAGCAATTTGGGCACACGAAACAATTCTTTCAGTTCCTTTCTATTAAGGATCACAGGGAGTTTTGTTTCTCGTTTCAAAGAAGGCAGGGCAATAGCACGTTTGTTTATACCAATGAGCCGGTAATAATATCTCAAACCATATACCATGTGCTTAAAACTGCTACGAGACGGCGACTTTGGATCTCGGGCAAGAGCCGCCAGATATTCGTTGATCTCATCTTCCTCAATGAGTTCGGGTAGTCTTCCAAAATGAAGGCAGAATAGGGCAATCCGTCTGATGTAATTATTCAGAGTACTCATACTTTGCCCGCGCAGGGTGACTTGCAGTTCCAACTTTTTGACAACCGCTTCAAACCCAGGAACTGCAATAATTGCACGTTCCACAATTGTAAATCCTGTTTTCTTTCTCATAATGATAAATAGTTAAAGTGTGTATTATCTATTTATATGGATTTGAAGAGAAAAGGATTGTAGTATATTTGAGAAAAGCTATCCCGTAGGGATTTAGTTCAACAACGTGCAAATCGCAATGGCGGGCAATCAAGTTTTCTGACATTTATAATTTTATTAACTTTACGCAGGTCTGCGGACACATCATGATTGGAAAGCCCCGCCACTGTCGTTTGCACAAGGCCGTTAAATACATTCATGAAGAGACTAATAATATTCATCCCACTAGTTTTTATGCTTGAATATTTCCTGTGGAACATCCCCCCTATACTGATATATCACAATAGTCAAATAATTAGAGGAATTTCCATGTTCGGAACTGTTTTTTTATTCATTCCAACATTCATATATCTATCCGTTAGCAAACTAAAATCTAAAAATTGGGCAGTGATTGCTTTAATTTCCATACCAATAAACGGATTCGGATTAGCATTAACAGTACAAAAAAGAGAATTGTCAGAATTGAAGCAAAGTGGTCTAATCACAACTGGAATAATAATTGAAAAATCCAAAGCCCCAAGAAGATATGTTAATGACTGGCAGGTGAAATCGATATTTCAGATAAACAATGAACAAGTAATTACAGAATGGCGACCTGACTTTGAAAATAACTTAACAACCGGAGACAGTATCAAAATAATTTATTTACCGAAGTTTCCCAAAGTCAATCGATTAAACAAGGAACTAAAATAAAGCCTCTAATCGTTTTTAAACAGCGACGTGCACCATATTCAAACCAAAGTGCATAATTTAAAGTAATAAAAGACATTCGCTTGATCATTTGCAAGAGACCTCGCTTTAACGATGCTTTCCCATTCACTTCACATCCGGCGACCAATGCGCCATCATGATCATGGAGCCTGCCGTGCCATCCATGGTGGGTTCATTGGTGGAGTAGTCGCCAATATCGTCATGATAGACGACATGGTTATTTTGGAACTTTGCGAATTCATCTGCTTGGGTAAGCTCCAGGCCCAATAGTTTCTCATAAATAGTGCTAAATATCGGGCCGTCAATCAATCCTCCTGGAACTACTTTTTTTGTCAATGCCCAAACACTTGTGTGTACATCTAATGGATACTCACCATAAGCCGGCATACCGGTAAACATAGAGGTCCCCCATGGATTTTTACCAAATAACCAGTCCCGGTGATCGAGCATCAACTGATGATATTGCATGTCACCGGTCATTCTTTCATACAGCAATACTTGTATGATGAATGATGTAATCAGGTTATTGGAGCACCAGATAAAAGGGACTCCAATCCCATAAGGATTGGTTTTTGCCCGCCGGGCAATATGTTCAATTTCAATTTTATAATACGAAACCAGGGTATCCTGGAAAGACGGTTGCACTAATTCATACAAAGAGAAGTGACCCAAGTTGATGAATGGATAATACTGATAGTGCGCTGCAGAATCGAGTACCAACCAATTATCAGTATTTGCCAGTAAAGCATATCTTTTTGCATCGATGAGATAGGCCGGATTTTTTGTCACTTTATACAATTCTGCCGCTCCCCATTCCATATCATCTGCCCAGGTCTGTTCATTGTAGCGGTAAGGAGCTCCATAAGAATTACCCTGTTGAAAGCCTTCTTTAGATTTTCCGAAAGCATAAACTGTTTTGGCTGCGGCCTGGCATTTCGATGCGAAGGAGGGATCAATTTTTATCCAGATTTTCGCTCCTAGGGCAAGTGCAGCAGCACTACATCCGGCTACGTTAGCAACTCCTGTCGCCACACTTTTATATTTCTTCAAACCCTGAGGTTTGCCATTTGCAAAGTAAGCTGCCCGATAGCTATTCGGTCCCCAGCCATAATCTGATTTGTCTTCATCAGGCATTTTCCAACCTATATGATCCCGGTCGTCAGCTACCTGGTGCATCAATTGATCTGGCGCCGTATGCAATTTCAGGATCCAATCCAATCCCCATTTTGCTTCATCCAGAACATCGGGGATGCCGTTGGGAGCAGGTTGCCCCAGGGCATTCACGTAATCAGAAAATTTATTTAGATACAACTCATAAGCCATCAGCATGTGAGCGGTAGCATAGCTCCCGGTAATCAGGTATTTCAATTGATCGCCGGCATCATGCCAGCCTCCCGAAACATCCACATAGGTGGAATCCGGAATATTTCCATAAAAAGATCGTCCATCTTTTTGATGACAAACAATATCCAGAAACGGGTTGTACCCACATCGTTGCTGTTGCATAAATTTGAGCAAATCATCTGTTGTATTTTCGTAGGCGGTTATTGAAATATAAAAAATTGATGAGGTTTGTTTTGATTTAATACCTTCAAGGTAATATTCCCCTTCCTCTTTAATATCTGAAAAATCCAGGTGATAATAATAGTTGAATGTACCCCAACCCTTTGCTTTGGAAATAATTGGTTTAACCGTAGTCTTTGTTTGTGGATTTTTTGTTGACACCAAATTGAATTTCTCCCTGACCGGATTATTGGAAAAAACAATTGCTATTTTACTTTCATTGGGGTGGTATCCTAATTGGTTTATTCGAATAAAAACTTCTTTTGAATTTTGTCCGGATTGAGCCATCAAAACCTGACATATGAATATTGGTAAGAAAAAAAATAGTTTTTTCATGGATATGTAGCTTTTTCTTATGAAGGATGAATATACAAGTTGATCTCTTACGTAAAAAGGATTTTGGCTGACTATAATTCCATTATTTAATTAATTCATCGATTGATTTTGTTCTTAGTGGTTTTATAATATTGGTATAACTCAGCATAAAAAATATTGTAAGGAGACCAGCACATTCATTCAAAAACGAACGGTCAGGTAAATTAAGAAGAGATTTGTGATCATCACCCGAATGGGAAGCCGGAATAAATAATTGATGATAACCATTTATCAGAAAAGCTTTCAAAAATACCTGTGAGCAAATGAATTTTAATAAATTGTAATAGTATTAATTTATTATGGCTATGTCATCATTAGGAAAAATTCTCAGCGTCACTTTTTTTTATTTATTAACGGTAGCATTTGCATTTGGCCAGGGTTATGAAAAGGCTGGGGAGAATGTCAATTCGACAAATTTTTCATGGCCTGATGGCAAAAACATTGCTATTAGCCTGACCTTCGACGATGCGAGATTGAGCCAGATTGATAAGGGCATTCCAGTACTGGACAAATATAATGTGAAAGGCACGTTTTACCTTTCTCCTGAGGCCATGATGGAACGCAAGGAAGGCTGGAAAAATGCCATAAAAAACGGTCATGACATTGGCAACCATTCCCTGATTCATCCATGTACAGGCAATTTTCCCTTTGCCCGGGAAAAGGCAATTGAGAATTATTCGCTTATGGATATGGGCATTGAATTGGACTCTGCAAATCATATAATTAAGCATATCTTAGGTGTAAGCCCTGTCTCATTTGCCTACCCATGTGGACAGACCTATATTGGAAGGGGGCTTCAAACTCAAAGCTATGTGCCACTTATAGCTGCCCGTTTTAAAACAGGACGTACCTGGCTGGATGAAGGTCCAAATGATCCGGCGTTTTGTGATCTGTCTCAACTCACCGGCATTGAATTAGATGGGAAATCTTTTCAGCAAGTTAAGGTATTAATAGACGATGCACGAGAGAAGGGCAGTTGGCTGATTCTTGCAGGGCATGAGATGAATGAAGGTGGACGCCAAACTTCTATTCTTTCCACCATCGATTCCATATGCCGGTACGCCATGAATCCGGTGAATGGAATTTGGATAGATCATGTGAAAAACATCGGTGATTATGTGCGTGAAAAACGCGGATTACCCATCCATCCGGAAATGCTGCCTTATCAGGATCCATCTCTGACTATTCCTCAAAGGATCGATGATCTGATTTCCAGGATGACACTTGCAGAAAAAATTGGCCAGCTCAACATGCCATGCGGATACTTTAGCGAGCTTGGCAACACTGCAGAGGAAAAACAAGCAGGGTCCAAGAGATTTGCAGAGGGAACCTTTTTGGACGGTATCGGACCTGGAGGTGGTTTTTTCACACTTGCAAATCACGCGCTATTAAAAGGACCGGTGCAACAAGCAAATTATTTCAATGAACTTCAGAAAATTTCCATTGAAAAAACCAGGCTAAAAATCCCATTATTACAAACTGAAGAAGGCACACACGGATTAATGTGCTCAGGAGGAACAATTTTTCCAGAAGGGCTTGCTTTAGGAAGTACATGGAATCTCGGGTTATTTAAAGAAGTTTATGAAACTGCAGCCAGAGAAGCCCGGGCTGTAGGGATTCATCAATTATTTACCCTTGTAATAGAACCGAACCGTGATCCACGGCTAGGGAGAAACCAGGAAGGATACGGCGAAGATCCCTTTTTGTGTGCTCAAATAGCTAAAACCATTGTCAGGGCTGTGCAAGGATATGACATTTCCAGAAATGATAAAGTAGTCGCAGGATTATGCCATTATCCTGGCCAAGGCCAGCCTGTGAGCGGTCTGGAACGAGGGGCTATGGAAATTTCTGAACGGACTCTGCGAGAAGTTTTCCTTCCTCCATGGGAGGCGGGAGTAAAAGAAGCCGGGGCATTGGGAGTGATGGCTACCTACCCTACTATTGACGGAGTTCCAATTCACAGCTCAAGTGAAGTACTTACAGAAATACTTCGGGGAGAGCTCGAATTTGAAGGTTTGGTGTTGAGTGAGGGCAATGGTGTAAACACTTTGGTCTATACGGGTTTGGCCGAAACTGAAAAAGAAGCCGCAGCGCTTGCTGCCAATGCGGGAATGGACGTCAGTATTTCTTTTGATCAGGGTTATTTTCGTGAAATGATTGAAAATGTAGAAGAAGGACAAGTATCTATGGAAACCATCGACCGGTCCGTGAGGAGGGTACTGGAAGTAAAATTCAGGTTGGGATTATTTGAAAATCCATTTGCAGATCCTGAAAGAGCTAAGGTGGCTTCACATACTTTAGAACACCAAGAATTGGCATTGCAAGCAGCCCGGGAGGGAATTGTACTTTTGAAAAATGAAAATAGTTTATTGCCCCTGAGTAAAAACCTGAAATCAATTGCAGTCATAGGACCAAATGCCAACGATGAAAAAAACCAACTGGGTGACTATACTTCAAATGTCGTATTACAGGACATCGTTACAGTTTTAGATGGAATTAAAAATAAATTATCTGCCACTGCAAAAATCAACTATGTAAAAGGCTGCAATGTGATAGGTCATGAGTTGGATGAAATTAATGAAGCTGTAAAAGCAGCCAAAAGATCCGAAGTTGCCATTGTGGTTTTGGGTGAAAATGAATGGCAAAAAGCAGATAAACAAGGGACAGATGGAGAAGGGTATGATGTGGCCACGCTTGAGTTAACCGGAAAACAAAAAGAACTGGTGATGAAAGTCCAAGCGACGGGAACGCCAACCATCGTGGTGTTGATCAATGGACGTCCACTGGCAACGCCATGGATTTCCGATAGTATTCCGGCTATTTTGGAAGCATGGATTCCCGGTGAAAAAGGTGGCGATGCCATTGCCGATGTATTGTTCGGCGATTATAATCCGAGTGGCAAATTGACTGTTACCATTCCCAGGCATGCGGGTCAGTTGCCTGTTTATTATAATCAAAAACCTTCGAAAAAATACTGGCTGGAAGAAGGCTGGGGCAATTCCTATGCAGATATTGATCACCGGCCACTTTATAATTTTGGCTTTGGTTTGAGCTATTCTAAATTTGAATACAGTAATATTCAAATTACACCGGAGTCAACAGGATCTCATGGAAAATTTACCATTTTGGCCGATGTTAAAAATGTAAGTAACAGGGCAGGTAGTGAGGTTGTACAACTTTATATCCGGGATAAGATCAGCACGGTGGTCAGGCCTGTAAAAGAATTAAAAGGATTTACTAAAATCAACCTTAAACCTGGTGAAATAAAAACCGTGAGTTTTGAACTGGGATTTAAAGAATTGAAATTGCTGGACAGAGACATGAACTGGGTAGTTGAACCCGGCGAATTTCGGGTAATGATTGGCAGCTCTTCAGAGGATATTAAATTAAAGGGGATCATTAATATAAAATAAGCGATTTGAATCACGCAAAAAAAATTGAAATACCAGAACTAAAATAAATAAACAATGAAAACTTTGACTAAAAAACTAGCATGGATTCCGCTTCTTGGAATTATAATTTTATTCCTTTGTTTCATTTCCTCAACAATGGAGAAAAATAGTGTTACCAGTACTCTCTTAGCCGGAGCGGCAAAGGTAAATATCACACCTAAAACCCCGATCCCCATGAGCGGATACGGTGCCCGGCATGATCCATTTAAAGGTGTACATGATTCACTTTATGTAACTGCAACTGTTTTTAGTGATAAAACCCAAAAAACGGTCATCATTACCACAGATCTGCTCTATTTTAAAAATGACTTCTATAAAAAAACCATCCAAAAGATTGAAGAAGCTACAGGTATAAAAAAAGAATTTATTTTGTTGAGCTCAAACCATAATCACGGTGGACCTGTTACCAATGTTTATGATCATGAAACTGCACCACAGATAAAAATCTACATTGATGAATTGCAGCAAAACATTGTAAATGCTGTAGTACAGGCCATCGAAAAATTAGAACCCGCAATGATCGGGATGGGAAAGGGAACCTGCAAGATGAACATCAACCGGAGGGCAAGACTGGCCGATGGTAGTATAGGGCTAGGACGCAATCCAGATGGACCGTGTGATCATGATGTTTCCGTAATGCGGATAGATGACTTGAATAGAAAACCAATCGCCATTTTTGTGAACTGGCCCTGTCATGGTACAGTGACCGGACCCAATAATTATCTGATTAACGGTGACTGGCCGGGTGCAACAGCCAGATATGTGGAAAAAGTTTTTGGAAATGATGTAATAGTACCCGTAACAGCAGGTGCATCCGCCGATATAAATCCGATCTATGGGCCAAACAGCAAATTCAGGGATATTGAAGCCACCGGGATGTTGTTGGGGGAAGAAATAGAGCGGGTTGTCAATAGCACGAAGACTTTCCCAAATGGAAATATCGAGGCTAAAATGATAACAATAATGGCCAACGGGAAAAAACCGCAGAAAAGCACATTTCCAAATCAGAAGCTGGAATCCGGGGATAACGTTCAGATTAATTTAGCGGTTTTAAAAGTAGGTGATGTTGTATTTGCAGGTGTATCCGGTGAACTGATGACAGAGATCGGCATGCGTATTAAGGAAGAATCTCCTTTTAAAAATACAGTGATAATAACGCATTGTAACGGCCACAGTGGATACCTCTGTACAAATCGTTCCTATCCGGAGGGAGGCTATGAGGTGATGGTATCCCGCACCATGCCCGGAACGGAATACCTGATTTCTAACAATCTGAAGAGCATGATTCATTCTTTAAAGTAAATGAAGTAATTGATGCCGCACCGATACATCTGCCCGGCAATAAAGCTTCTCGATAATCCTCGGACCTGCCTGCTGTAGGCAGGTTTATTCCGAGGTCTGTCTGCAAAATTCATTAACCAAAATAACTCAGATAAAACCAGCAAAAAGTAAAAGCCATTTATTCAAATAAAGTCCTGCGAAAATGAAGATCCTTTGCAGATTGCTGCCAGATACAACACCGATACATCGGGGCGGCAATTATCGTCTTCAAAAAACAATATAAGTGAAACATCGGGTGTTTGATGGCAGGCCCTTCCCTGGTCCCAATTGTTAATTCACCCTACCTTTTCGATTGAGTCGTTTTTAATTCATCCTATTAAAAAGTAATTTCAACCCATGGCGAAAGTAATCATTGGCATACACGGTTTGGGCAATAAGCCACCAAAAGAAAAACTGGAGGATTGGTGGAAGAAAGCCATGATCGAAGGGCTGGAAAAGCTAAATAAACCATATGACTTCCCCAAATTCGAATTGGTGTATTGGGCTGATATTCTTTATGACAAACCATTGGATGAGGGCATAGAAGACAGGGATAACGCTTATTTTCTCAGTGAAAGATACATCCCCGGATCCCCGGATTTTGAACCTGAAGATAATTCTCTCCGGCAAAAGGTGTTGGACTTTCTTGAGGGACAGCTCGACAAATTATTTTTAAATGATGATCTCACAATTAATTATACAGGAATATCAGATGCCATTATTCATCGCTATTTTAAAGACCTGGAGATTTATTTTGCGGAAGAATGTTTCGACAAAAATGATATTCGGTGCAAAGCGCGAAAACTCATACGCGAACGACTGATCGAAGTCATCAAAAAGTATAAAGGCTATGACATTGTACTGATAGGTCATTCCATGGGATCTATTGTAGCTTATGATGTACTTACATTTTTATTGCCAGAGGTCAGTATTTATACATTTATAACCATCGGATCTCCATTGGGATTTCCGGTGATTCAGGGAAAAATTGCAGCAGAGTGGAACACCAAACGATTGGTTCCTCCAAAACTGAAAACGCCCCCGGGAGTAAAAAAACATTGGTATAACTTCGCCGACTTAAAAGATAAAGTGGCTTTAATATATCAATTAGGCAATAATTATAAGGCCAATTGGAGAGGCGTCAAACCCCGGGATTTTGTAGTAAATAATGATTATGAAATCGAAAATGAATTCAATCCGCACAAGTCTTTTGGGTATTTAAGAACGCTTCAACTTTCGCAAGTATTATTTCAATATATCGATCCCAAGAAAAGAAATATTTTTAGTCGGGTTAAATTCTTTTTTAGAAAAAATATTTCTTTTCAGTCCAATCACAATGACCATCCTATTATTCAGGAATCACTAAAATAAATTTGCTGCCTACGCCTTCGACAGATTCTACAGTTAATTTTGCGCCAATTTTATTCGCAGATTCTTTGGCTATATACAGCCCCAATCCAGAACCGGATCTTTCAGAAGATGCCCGGTAGAACATATTAAATATTTTATCTAAAAATTCCTTTGGAATACCATGGCCATTATCTTCTACAGTAATTTCTACAAAAGAATCAACCCTTTTTGATGTAATCTTTACTATTGCGGATGGCTCTCCATGGCTAAACTTTATTGCATTGGAAATTAAATTATTCAAAATGATTTTCATTCTAAATTCATCAGCCAAAATGACTTTTAACTCGAGACCTGATAAATCAAAATTTAAGTGATCGAACCCATCTATAAAGCGGTGGTTTGCAATAATGTCTTTGACGACTAGTTCAAGATAGATTTTGGATCTGGTGACTTTAAGCCTCGAACTTCTGGAAAAGTCTAGTACCTCCCCGATGAATTGATCTAACCTATCGGCACTTTCCTCAATTTTTAAAGCATAAACTTTGTAGTTGACAGGGTTGTCATCTAGTTGCATTAATTGTGTTAGTCCCTTTATTGATTTTAATGGCGCACTTATGTCATGAGAAATACTGTAAACAAAACTATCGAGCTCCCTATTGATTTTTTCAACATTTCTAATCTGATGCTGAATGTTGTATTGCGACTGTCTGTAATCACTAATTACGCGTCCACATATGATGGAAAATATGGAAAGGAGGCTGATCCCCAAATAGATTTCTATTAAATCATTCTGATTAAAATAAAGGTTGGTCGGCTGCTTGAATATTGATGCTGGAATAAAATAAGTAGTGATTAAAATCAACAGGTTGATTTGAGTGGTAGGCCCAAAGCCATGTTTGACAGCGACAAATAATGAAATCAGAGCAAATATGTACCAATATTTACTAAAATCAATGTATAGCGAAAGTAAAACAACAACTAAAAATATTGTAACCATTTCAATATAAAAATATTTGGATAGGTGGACTATTTCAATGCTTTCGAATTTCGCATTTGCTTGCCTCCACTTATTGAAAGGTTTTGATAAATAATATAAAATAGGCATAGTTATCACAACTGAAGGCATAAAATCTCCTATCCAGGAGGTTAGATAACTCTCCCAAATTTCACCAGCGTTTAATTCACCATAGTAGGTCAATATTAACTTTATTAAAAAAAGTTGAACAGTTAGTGGTATGGCAATTCCCAGGATTAAAAACTTAATGACATTGTTCAGATCAGGTAGCCAAAACTTACCATTTGCTAATTTGATGAAGAGAAACCAAGAGAGAAACACGAAAATTGTTTCGGGAATGCCAAATATCGGCCACGAAAAAATACTGACATGGCCCCAAAAATAGGAGTTGATAAAAGTGTTCAGATAGACAAGAATTAATGCGCGCGGTCCGAGCCAATAAATTAAAATTATGCCTATGGAAAAAGGAAGATAAACATCTGCAGTACCTGGGGTATAAAGAAAAAAAATAGAATATTCTGAGGCTAATTGCAGAAGGGAAAAAGCAGCAACCCAAATCCACCAGGGCTGATTTGACATTATTTTATTTGGCATAATTACTACTGTCGATCGAAAATAGATAAATTTTATTAAAAAGAGGCCATTTTAAATTAATATGGTATAGGGTAATTTTCCAAATTATTCTACCAAAAGAAAATCGACATGGGCTACATTGCAATACTTCCAAAAATACATGAATAAATAGATTCCAAGAAATACAAACCAGTACATATGATTATGAAAATACCATTAAGTAATTAAACAAGGAAAACTCTTATTTTAAATGAATAGATGAGAGAATGACCTCTTTAGAATTTTATAGTAAACAATGACTATCAGATCGAAAATGAATTCAATCCTGCTAAGTCCTTTGGGTATTTAAGAACATTCGAATTTTCCGAGATTTTGTATAACTCTATAATTGAAAAAAGCTTTATAAATAAAATATTATCCAGGTTTCTTCTCCTGTTCCGAAAATGATATTAAAGGAAATTACTACTTTTAACCGCCTTCTAAATTCAGTCCGCAAACCAGCCTAATACCTTAATAATAGCCCTATGATTGAAGTCATAAGAGCCATTTAAAAACAAGTGAATATTTGCAAAAAAATCTTTTAACTCCAATTGTGGAGGTTATGCAAACTTTACACCTTAATCTTTTTAATTATGTTATCTAAAAAGCAAGCGAAAATATTTTTCCTTGGAGGGACAATTCTATTTATGCTGATTTTTATTGGCATGTCTGTTCATTCATTGATGGTCGGAATTCCAAAAAATACCAATGACAGTGAAATTAACGACCAGGTAAAACTTGGCAAACAATTGTGGGATAAGAACAATTGCATGGGTTGCCACACGATTATGGGAGAAGGCGCCTACTATGCGCCCGAACTTACGAGGGTTTACACAAGAAGGGGAGAAGCCTATATTCAGGCTGTTCTGACTGCTCCGGAAGGATGGGGATTCAGAGGTCGAAAAATGGTGAAATACGATTTTACCGAAGAGGAAGTAGCCGGACTTATGGCATTTTTAAAGTGGATGGATAAGACGGATCTGAATGGATTCCCTCCAGAACCAAGCTTACCTGCTCCCTTACAATAATTTATCCTGGTTTTTTAAAATTAAAATATTATGAAATATACATCACAAAAAATAGCGTATCACTTCTTTGCATTGAGTATGCTGCTGTTGGTATTGCAAATCATTTATGGATTTATAATGGGTTTTGCCCACATGGGTTATGATGTGTTGCACGACATCATTCCATTCAATGCTGCGGTTACAATTCATAAAAACCTGTTGGTTGTATGGATACTCTCAGGATTTATGGGCGCTGCCTACTACATTATTCCGGATGAATCAGATAATGAGCTTTGGTCCGTACCAATAGCTAAACTGCAATTCTGGAGTTTTGCCATAGTTGGGGTTGTTGCTGTTGCCGGATTCCACGTAGGATGGTGGGAAGGAAGAAAATTTCTCGAAATTCCAAGGCCTCTGGATTATCTCGTTGCAGGAAATGTGATCCTGTTCCTTGTAATCATATTGATGACCTTGTTAAAGGGCAAGCAGCAAACCACGACCGCCTGGGTACTCACCATGGGATTGGTTTTTGCAGCATTGTTGTACCTGCCGGGGATGATTTATTTTGATAATCTATCAGTTGATTCGTTTTTCAGATGGTGGGTTGTGCACCTTTGGGTTGAGGGAGTTTGGGAATTAATCATGGGAGGCATCCTGTCTTATCTGCTGATTAAAATTACCGGCGTTGACAGGGAGGTGATTGAAAAGTGGCTCTATGTAGTGGTCGGTTTGACATTCCTGTCAGGAATTCTCGGCACGGGACATCACTACTATTACACAGGTGGTCCTGACTACTGGTTGATGATAGGAGGGATTTTCTCAGCAATGGAACCGTTGGCATTTCTCGCAATGACTATTTTCGCTGTGCAGATGTACAGAAAAGGAAATAAAAAACATCCGAACAAACTCGCCCTCTATTGGACTTTGAATACGGCAATTGTATCTTTTCTTGGAGCAGGATTATTGGGATTAGCCCATACCCTTCCAGGAGTCAATCTCTATACACACGGAACTTTGATAACAGCCATGCATGGCCACCTTGCCTTCTGGGGCGCATACGCTTCGTTGATTTTTGCAATCATAAGTTATTCGATGCCATTGATGACCGGCAGAAATATATTTGACAATAGAATAGGACATCTTGCCTTCTGGTGCTCGAATATTGGAATGGTTGCCATGACTGCTGCATTTGCGGCTGCCGGTATAGCACAAGTTTATTTGGAAAGAATTGCCGGGTATGAGTTCATGGTTGTAGCAAACGAACTTCATGCACACTTTTTCGTGCTGATTCTGGCGGCAACCTTATTCACAACTGGTATTGTTTTATACATAGTGAATTTTTTCAAGTTTGGAATGCCTACGGATGAGGCTTTGCAGACAGAAGATCAATTTGAAGCTTTGAAAACTGCCTGATAGCAATTGAAATAAAATTAACAACAGGCTGGCTCTTTGGGGTTGGCCTGTTTTTTTAGATATCAATTATATAAAAGCATGCTGATAGAAAAAGAACCTTATTATAAGACCATTGGCCGGGAGGTGGAAGTGTTTGAACACGCGTTCAAAAACAAGTTGCCGCTCTTGCTCAAAGGTCCAACAGGGACAGGAAAATCGAGATTTGTGGAGTTTATGGCATATAGTATGAAAAAACCCTTGATTACGGTTGCCTGCCACGAGGAGACATCCGCGACGGATTTATTGGGGAGATATATAATTAAAGGAACAGAGACTGTCTGGAAAGATGGTCCGCTAACAAAAGCGGTGAAAGATGGTGCGATTATCTATCTCGATGAAATTGCTGAAGCCAGGCCGGATGTGATTGTGGCCATTCACCCGCTGACAGATTTTCGAAGATCGTTATACCTTGATAAATTGGGATCGGAGGTATTGGCAAAAGAAGATTTTATGTTTGTTGCCTCTTTCAACCCTGGTTATCAGAAGGGATTTAAGGAGCTCAAACCATCGACACGACAGCGATTTGTTTCCATGTCTTTTGAATATCCAAGTCCAAAAATGGAAGCTGAGATTATTATTGCTGAAACAGGTGTGGAAGAAGGCGACGCCAAAAAGTTGGTAAAGATTGGAACTAAGATCAGAAATCTTACTGAAATGGGGTTGGCAGAAACTGTGTCAACGCGATTGCTGGTGGATGCCGGAAAATTGATTCATAGTGGATTGAGCAAACGTCTCGCCGTGGAGGTGGCGGTTGTGGAGCCACTGACCGATGATCCTGATTCACTGGCAGCATTAATTGAGTTGACAAGTATGATGATATAGTAATGAGATAATGCTTAATTGATAGAATATGAGTATGGACGAATAATTTAGGATAATGGAATTTTATAAACTCATTACTCGTTTAAACATTGTGTCCACTCCAAATAGTCAGAATTCATTGATTTTCAACTATCCCCCTAACCCCTAAAGGGGAAGCCGTTGAAAATCAAAGAATTCTGCAAAGTCCCTTGCCTCGCCGGCAGGCGGGCCTTCAGGGGTGTTATAATTTTCGGAGTAGATTCAACATTAAAGCATTATAAAAATATGGAGCTGGATCAACTTTTATTTAAAAAAGTATTCGATTACTTCAATAAACGGAGGAAGGCAAAACCGGAAAATGCTGTCCACAGTGTATCCCTGGATGAGATGAATTCCAGATTTATTATTCTGTCCAGAGCCTTATGCGGTGAACCAATAGAAATTTTCTCCTCAGAAAGAGAAGGAGGTTGGAAAGACAATATATTTTTCCTTCCCGGGGAACTATCACTATTCAATTCCACGGAGAAAAATATTCAATTCTATATATTCAGAATCTTTTACTTGTCCATTCAAAAAGAACTAAAGTATAATTGGTCTCACCTCGAATCAAAATCCACAAAGGAATCTCAAGGAAAAGCAATAGCAACATCTGGCCTTGTATTGGAAAAATTATTTGATGAATTTCCCTTGCTAAAAGACGTCCATGATAAATTACTGGAAGAATGGTCTGAAATCCACAAGGTACAAGAACAATCGGAAGGCCCTGACTTATCGTGGTTTTACGGGAGATGGATGAAAAATTCAGAGCATTACGGGAAAAGGGAGGAATTAAGAAATGTCAATAATATTCCTTTTAAAGGAAATCAGGTCACGGCTAAAACGGAAATGAAAGCAAAGCAGGCTGATGAAGTAGAAGTTATGACCGTGGATAAAAAATCGCAGGAAGATTATGTGCTCACACACAATTTTGAAAAAGTTGAGACGATAGATGAATTTAATGGAGTGTGGAGGGATTTTGATGGTGACGATTCATTGAAAGAAGATTCGGAAGCGCTGAGCGATTATAATCTGAAGCACATGGTTCGCGTGGACGATCCTGTACATTCTGTATATCAGGCGGAGTTTGCAGGGAATGCAACGATTGCTGAAAGCTCAGAAAAAAATGCAGAGCAATTTCACTATGTGTATCCTGAGTGGGATTATTCTAAAAGAGTGTACAAGCATGACTATTGCAAGGTTTTCCCAATTCAGCTTACAAATTCCAAACCGGATTATTATCAAAAAACCATGGAGCATAACCGGGCAGTGTTGCTGAAACTAAGGAAGATTTTTGCCCGGCTGAATAACGATTATGAGCAAATCCGGCGGCAAACAAGTGGAGAACATATTGATATTGATGCGGTGACGGATATGTTTGCTGACTTGAAGGCCAGGCATACCCCGGACGAAAAAATTTATATTACCAAACGTAAACGCAAGAAGGATCTTTCATTGCTATTTTTATTGGATCTGAGTCTTTCAAGTGACGGGTATGCGAAAGGAAACAGAATCATTGATATTGAAAAGCAGGTTTCCATTTTGTTTGGCGAAGTACTCAATGAATATTTCGTAGATTTTCAAATAGACGGATTTTATTCTAAGACGAGGAATAATACCTCCTATATCACTCTGAAATCATTTGACGAACCCTGGCAAAAAGCCAAATTAAAAATCGGATCGGTGCAGCCACAGGGTTATACGAGAATTGGCCCTGCGCTCCGACACGCCAGCACATTATTGCAAAAAAGAGATGTGCGAAAGAAATGGCTCATCTTGCTATCTGATGGGAAACCCAATGATTATGACCGCTATGAGGGCAAATACGGCATCAGGGATATAAAGCAAGCCTTGCGGGAAATGGAGGGAGAAGGCATCAACAATTATGCCGTGGCTATTGAGGAGCAGGCAAAATATTATCTTCCCCAGATGTTTGGAAATAATCACTACAATGTCCTTTCGAGCCCGGTAGAGATGATCAACTCGCTTACAAAATTATACAAACGTATCGAATATCATTAATTGTCCATGGACTCAGAAAATATAAAAACTAAAAGTATTTATTATCCTCCCGGCGGCATCCTGATTTGGATGATCGTCTTTATTGAAATGATGACTTTCATGATTGCACTCGCGGTATTCGTTGTTCAGCGGAGTGCGAATATTGAATTATTTCAGGAATCTCAGCAATTATTGAACAAGCATTTTGGTGTTATCAATACCGTTTTTCTTGTGACAGCGGGGTTCTTTATGGCCAATGCTTTACACAAGCTGAAGCTTGGAGATAGTAAAGCAAGCGCCCGAAATATCAACGTATCCATTCTGCTGGGATTTTCATTTTTAGCGCTAAAAAGTTATGAGTATTTTGACAAGATCACTCATGGAGTTGGACTGGATCATAGTGATTTTTTCATGTTTTATTGGCTGTTAACTGGTTTTCACTTCATTCATGTGTTGGCAGGATTGGTCATTTTAATAGTTTTAAAATTCTATATAAAGAAAGGGTATTATTCTGAGTCAAACCATGAAGATGTAGAAACCGGCGCTGTGTTTTGGCACATGTGCGATTTAATATGGCTCATGCTTTTTCCAATCCTATATTTGCTTTGAAAATGAATAGAAATTTAATCGTTTGGATAATCCTTATTGTACTGTCATTGATCAGCTATTTTTCTTCTGATTCATCAGTTGGCAATTATTCAGTCCTTGCGCTAATGGCAATTGTAATCATAAAATGCAGCTTAGTGGGTTTCAGATTTATGGAATTGCATAAAGCCCATGCAGCATGGAAGATCACCTTTCTTTCGATGGTGGGGATATTTACCGTGATCATTTCCATAGTTGTATTAAGAACTTAGAGATCATTATATTGAATAAATAACCTGGGAAATTTTATAGGAATGTAATCTAACAACAAAATTTTTATTTGCTTTCATTATTCCTTTTAAGCAAATACCACAAAGTTTTATGCTGCGCTCCAATCACGAATGACTGATGCTGACCTTTTACCCTCACCCTTATCTCTTCTCCAATGTTTCCATCCGGATTCAGCGTATAGACAACAAAATTATCCATATTCTCAAAGTAAATTTTGGCTGGGATTCCTTCTGCACGAGTTGGCGAGTTTCCCCATCCCCCTCCTACTGTTGTTTTATCTTTATTCCACTGCATATCAGTATTTTCTACCCTGCCCGCAGCAATCAGCAATATCGCTGATGAATTTTCAATCGGTTTCCCATCAAGGGAAGCTAAAGCAATGGTCGCCCAATTGAAGGCGGTTGTATCCATGGCGATTGAAACATTTCCCATTGTTATATTTTTCCCTCCAATGTAGCCGACAGCAGCCTTCACTGCCTCCGCATTAATCGTGAAAACTGATGTTATGGAATCCCTATTATTCCATGTCAATTCGCCGGTTTCACTTACCCATGAACCTTCAGGCTCTTCAATGGATTCGGAAAGCTTTACTTCCTCCCCATTTAAGCTTACTTCCATTGGATGCATCAAAGTTAGTGCGTTTGGTGCGCCGGCTTTTTCCCAGATATAATTCATGTTTGACCCATGCAATCGCAATCGGTTTCCTGAATCTACCAGCTCATCGATTACGGTGCTTTCCGGTAGTTGCAACTGTACAATATGTTTACCACTTGTAACAGCTCCCATTCTGAATATTATAGATCCGATAGGTATAAAGATCTGCTTTAGCGGATGACCGGCACTTGAGAAAAATCCGGATATTTTTCCCTGATCCCACGGGCTATTAAATGTGAAATGGTATATACCATCCCAATTTTGGAAAGCGGCAACCGCATTGAGCATAGGATACATTTCGGCGACGTAAAAATTTGGCGCCGGATGGTCATATTCACTAATAGTCAATGGCATTCCGGCGACACGATGCTGTCCGAATCTTGCCAATGTTCCGGATTTTTTATCTGTGACCATCGAAGAATTCCTGATCAGCCACTCGGTTCTTGACCAACTTTTCCCTGGAAATTTGGGATGTTGCCAGTAGGCATGCACATCGATAAAATCAGAATAGGTTGCTTCCCTGTGAATGCCGGCAACTCCACTGTAAGATGCCTGAGAGTCAGTTATTAGAGCACTCGCCTTAAGATCATTTTTAACATAACCGATCATTTCCTCGGCATAGCTCATTTCAGTATCGACCAGAAATTTCCAGAAAATCTCTTTCTGCTCCGTTGTAGCATGGTTTTCATATCCTTCAATAATTTCAAAAATATCCGGTTGCCCTGACCTCTTTGCATTAGATCTAATCCAGATTTTCCATTGTTTTAGTAAAGCGGTTTTATGATCACCTTTTAATTGTGGTAAAAGTTTCCAGCTGGAAATTAATGAATTCTCGTTGTTGATTTCTATAAAAGCAACAGCCGGTTCTTCCATATAAGATTTTCCTGTATAAGGATTTTTATGCGTTAGTAATTCCCGCGCATAATCTTTTTGCATTTCAATATAAGGGCGGTAGAATTGATCGATCGTTTTGCCAAAATTGAATTGCCCAATATCATAATCAACGCCGGGATACGTTCGGGAAACGTGCAAATTTAAATTTGAATAAACGCCATGGATTTTCAACTGATATATCAACCAGTCAAGTTTATCTACCTGTTCAGGATCAAATTTCTGCATAGATTCATCCCAAATCCCGGCGGGCGAGGATCTCATATCCATATGGTGAAACCTGACTACATTCATGCCCATTTTGGCTAATCTGGCAGCAATAAGTTTAGCCGTTTCCTTGTCAGGAAAACAGGATGAAAATGTCAGATTCGTTCCAAAAAATCGTATCCTTTTCTCTGATCCGTTTACAAAATGTCCGTCCTTCACAGTAACAAATCCAGATTCACCGGCCACATCTTCATTTAAAAAAGATAAGTTGATGACATTTTCCGTAGTATCTAGATCAGACACTACAAAATCAAACCAGCCATATTCCGGTATTTCCTCCTTTTCCTTTGCGCAGGATGCTAAGAGTATTACTGAAAATGTTAAAATGACTAAACATAATTTTTTAATGAATTGGAATAGTATAGTGGCCATTATTTCGGGATTAGGTGAAGAATAATTTCTTTTCAGAATTTGAAAATTTCCTTTATTAAAGTTAATGAATAAAGATTTTAATACTTTAAAATATGCAGATTAATAAATTAGAGAAACACATATTATTTTAATGAAACTATATGAGATTTTCATCTTTGTAGTATTGTTTCATATAAGGAATTTGAGAACATCCTTTAACTTTATAAGAATTATACGCGGCTATTTACTTTTAAATAAAGATCGAAATTCAGAGTTCTTTGAGAGTAACTTTGCGCAGGGGAAAGCATTAAAATTTTCTGCAACTAACTTTAAAAAATTGGATTAAGAACTTAACGACCTCATCCTTTCCACAACACGTGCCAGCTCTTTCACTTCCTCTGTATCAAGATCGTGAAGAATTGCAGATGAGAGTTGAATTCTAAGTTGATCGATACCACCTTCAACTTCCAGTTTCTTTTTACGAAAATAATTTTCAATATCCACTCCCGCAAGATTCAAGGCAGCAACCTCCTTCCAACTAACTTTTTGTCCCAGATTTTTCACAACGATCATAGCTTTTGCAGTCCTCTCTACATCCCCTCCAGCCAGGTAGTGCATTTCTAAATCAGCCACAGCTACATGAATGCCTGATTTTTGAAGAGAAATTAAATTATTAATGATCAGCTTAGGTGGCGTTTTCCTGATTCGCATGAATACTAATTCAAACAGTTCAACTTTGACTCCTGAAAAAATTGCAGTGATCCAAAGATTTACTGGTATGAAGTAGGTTAATATAAATAGGAAAATAATTCCAATCGTCAGAACAATTAAAAGAGTAACAGGTTCCATAAATCTTTGTATTAATATAAAAAAGGATATTAATAAAATTTAAATATTGAAATTTTATTAATAATTAAATAGGGGCTTATTCTTTTCAAGTAGTTCATTTAAAGTCTTTTACAGCTTCAAACATCGCCAAAATATTTTCTGCAGGAACCCCCGGAAGAATGTTATGTACCTGCTGGAAAACAAATCCACCATCCGGACTCATAATCTCGAGCTGTTGTTTGGTATGTTTGTAAACTTCTTCAGGACTTCCATTTGGTAGTATTTGTTGTGTATCGCATCCGCCTCCCCAAAAAACCATCTCACTGCCAAAGTCTTTTTTTAGTAGGGCAGACTCCATGCCACGGGCAGTTATCTGCACAGGATTGATGGTATCTAATCCTGCATCGATCAGATCGGGCAACAATTCCCTGACGCCCCCACAGCAATGCAGCATCACTTTTACATCTGCAAGCTCCTTGGCTCTATCCCACATTAGCTGATGTCTGGGTTTAAAATATTCGCGGTACATCTCCGGTGATATTTGCGGACCGGATTGCATACCCAGGTCATCACCAAAAAGAATGATATCAATGGAATCTCCAACAGTGCCCATGAATTTTTCAAGGTTTTCCAGATGAATCCCGGTCAATCGATCCAGAAATTTGTGCACTCCGGTTGGGTCCAGGGCCAGGTTCAAAAGGAATTTATCGTTTCTATAAAGCATCTGACCTGACTCAAGTAAATTTCCTCCAAATAAACCGATGATTGCCCGGTCAGTTGATTGCCGAAGTTTCGCTGCAGATTTTGCCAATATTTTATCTCCTTCGGGGCCATCTGCCAAAGGACCTGGAGGCGATGCTACGGTATGCCACATGGATTCTGTCATGGCCCCACTTACATCACTTTGATCCACATCGTCACTATAAAATGGATAAAACACTTGTTCAAAAAACTGTGCCCCATCTGGCATTTGGGCAATTATACGACCCGATTCACTCCGAATGATCCATCGTTTTTCTTCCCGTTCCACATTTATCCATTCAGGCAGAAAGCAATCCGTACCATCCGGTAAAACCCAGGGTTTCCAATCCTTATCGTCAAGGGCAAATGCTCTTCCCAACTCAATAGTATCTATACCTAACAAATCCAGAACATCTTCATCGAGAACAGCTAATTGTTGTATGGGATCATACACCCTGACGGGTTTGGGTTTTAAACCTAAAGCTTTTCTCAATGGAGGATAGACACTTGCTGAAAGACCTGATGACCGGTGACCGGAAAAATCTACAGGGACCCGATCCGACGCTTTAAATTCAAAGGCTTTTAATACCCGTTCTCTTGATGTCATGGTATGAAATGATTATATGAAAATTCGAATAGGCGAAGTAACAACTATTTATAATGTTTGCAAATAGGAAAATTTAAAAACTGCTTTCCAGATCAATGGGACATATCCTGTTTTAAGGTGTTGAATAACTTCTGAAGGGCAACGCCCTGTCGTGTAAAAGCTCAGTGCGAAGTGAAACGAAGCTCTGAGTAACTAATTCGTCTAAAATAAACCCAGAAAGGGTGACACTTATTTATACAGTAAAATTGACAATATATATTTCTTATAAACCTCTGAGTCCTATTATTATCGTTGATTATCTTTCGGACTTACAGCCCTTTCAATAGTGTAACTTGAATACTCCGGTCTTCGTTTTACTTCGCCCGGAGCTAATACCTTTAATCCTTTCAGGATTATACTAAAAATACATTTATAATCTCGGTATCACAAAATAGAATTTAGCCAATCAATCTTCCATCAATCTATTTTCAATCTTACTTCTGTTTATCAGCATTAGAAATTCAATTTGCCCTGTACCGATTTCCCTGAATACTTTTTCTCATGATCCAGCAACCATCTTTTTCTTGACAAACCTCCGGCATATCCTGTCAGATCTCCATTTTCTCCAATCACCCGGTGGCATGGAATGATGATGGCCACGCGGTTATTTCCATTGGCTGAAGCAACCGCCCTTACAGCTTTGGGATTGTTGAGCCTGATGGCCTGCTGCTTATAAGATCTTGTTTCTCCATAGGGAATCTCTTTCAGGGCCTCCCAGACTTTTTGCTGAAATTCTGTTCCCGGGGTATGGAGAGGTATTGTAAAAATTTTCCGTTTTCCATCAAAATATTCGTTCAATTCTTTCTGGACTTGCTCTAAATGCGAATTTGCTCCGGGCAAAATTACGGCGTTGAGTCTTTTCATTAGATCCTTAAATTCTGTTTCTAGCATTTTGCGATTGGTGAATTCCACCAGGCAAACTCCACTATCAGTAGCGCAGGCAAACATGGGCCCGAGAGGTGTGGTAAAACGTACAATATTGATAACGGATTTATCTTTTGATTTAGTAGGAGGTTTACCAAATATGGAAATATAACCAACATTGAAACCACTCAGCGAATCATAACCGCTATCAAATGCCGTTTCAGTTACGCTGGTTCCCTCCGAAATTTTAGTAAAAGCAGTGTTAATCCTTAGTAACCGCTGGTAAGCCTGAAACGTAATTCCATGATGTTTTTTAAACCAGCGCCTGACTTGATTGGGTTCAATTCCTCTTTTTACGAGGTCATAGTCTTTTAATCTCAAATATGGATCATCGTTAAGTTTATCGATTAATTCTTTAATGAAATCCGGCGTTTTATGCTGTTGCTCAAGGGGTTTGCAGAGTTTACAGGGGCGATAACCATGCATCATGGCTTCTTCAGGACTGCTGTAAAACTCAACATTTTCGCGCTTGGGCTTTCTGGCTGTGCAGACAGGTCTGCAGAAGATACCGGTTGTTTTTACTGCCGTAAAGAAAAGCCCTTCATATTCCGGATCTTTGCGAACAATGGCCTGATACTTATCTTCAAATGTCAGTGATGATTTCATGGTTTAAAGATAATTAATCAAAGTCAATCAACGCAACCGATTATTTGACAAGGAATTTTCAGTCAATAATCCGGTCCAGTTTTTCAAGTGCAAATACCTCGTGACCATTTTTGAGTTTTACTCTGCTCAAACCAACTCCGATAAGTTGTGCCCCGCTGTAACCTTTATTATTTTGAAGCTTAATGGATTCTGCATTTTTATGCACAAATCTGGCTTTCAGCTCTCCACAAAAATCGGGACCATAACAATTCAGCACTATAAAACTTTCACCGTTAATTTCTGCTCTCCGCTCAAAATAATAATCAACATCGGAGGGATTTAGCTCGATAAGTCGCATTAGTTCATTTTGATAGGTCCATGAGTTTTGATCCTTTGAACTCAATATCTCATTTGAGTTATTATAGCATCCGGGTTGATTGCAATTGGATAAAAACAAAACGAAGAGAAGTATTATTATAGTTGGCCTCATAATTATTACTTTCAACTCAATACAGTTTTGCAGAACTAAAAAACAAAAATTCGTCATTCTGAGCCAAAGACGAAGAGTCTGTTTGCTATTTGCAAAATCATTTCAGATAGCAAGCAAACTTTTCATTCCACTGCGTTCCATTCAGAGTGACGATTTTTAATTACGTTAATCTTCCAAAATCAACTCAATTACCGGAATCTCAACCGGCGGCTTGTTCACCGGTAAACTCAAATTGATGTCATTTTCACCCTGATCCTGCTTGATCCAGTGACCTCTAGGCGCTGAGATTTTAATTTCCGATGCATCGTGTAAAAACTGTGCATATTTGATTTTTCCTTTGTATCCTTTCATGGTGAAATTCTGTAGAGGATAGTCCAGCAAATGTACATATAGTCTGTTGGTTTCGGGGTTATAGGTAAGAAGACAATTATCCGGAACGGCAAACGAATCCGGTGCTTCGGTGCAGTTATATATGGAACGGTTGTTAAACTTCATCCAGGCTCCCATGGAATTCAGGGCATTTTCTGCGCGGTAGTCAATAGTTCCCCGGCCGGTCGGCCCGACATTGAGCAGCAGGTTACCACCTTTGCTTACCGATTCGATCAACAATACGAGCAATTGCTTGGTATCTTTCCAGGTGTATTCATCACGGTAATATCCCCACGATCCGGAGAAAGTCTGGCATGTTTCCCAGGGAATTCTTTTGCCTTCATATGTTGGCCATTCAGATACTTTGAATTGTTCGGGGGTGGTAAAATCCCATCCTCCGGCATATTCCTTTAGGTCTGCGCGGTCATTGACGATAATTTCAGGCTGCAGTTTGCGCACCATTTTCATCAATTCAACTGAACCCCAATCCTCATGGCCTTTTCCAAATTTGCCGGGGAAAGAAAAGTCGAGCCATAAAATGTCAATTTTACCATAGTTGGTCAGAATCTCGGTAACCTGGTTTTTCAGGTATTCGCGATATACGCTCATGTCCCGGTCTTTGTTGAGCGCGTCATATTCTTCTTGTGTTTTAACGCTTTGCGGATGCACGCGATCGATGGTATATTCAGGATGATGCCAATCAATGAGAGAATAATAGAATCCGATTTTTAGCCCTTCAGCCCGGAAAGCGTCCACCCACTCTTTGAGCGCATCTTTTCCGTAAGGTGTATTTGTTGCTTTATAATCTGTGAATTTCGAATCGAATAAGGTAAATCCTTCATGGTGTTTTGAGGTGATCACCGCATATTTCATTCCGGCATTTTTGGCCATTTTGGCCCACTCAGAAGGGTTGTAGAGATCAGGGTTGAAATTGTCAAAATACTTTTGGTATTCATCGTCCGGAATCCGCTCGCGCTTTTTCACCCATTCGTGGCGGCCTGCCAAAGCATAACTTCCCCAGTGGATAAACATGCCAAAACGATCGTTCTGCCACCATTCCAACCTTTTGGCTTTGGCTTCTTCGGTTTCATTCCATATTTTCTTTTGTGCAAATGATGTTTGGCAAATTAAAAATGCCAACAGGATCGGGAGTAATCTTTTCATGATATAGGTTTTTTGAATTATAAAAAATGAGTTGGGTAAAAATAATAAAACAATGTGGGAAGTAGGTAAAAATCGACTTAAATCTATTGGAGGAACTCAAATATGCAATATGATGTTTATATAAGTAATGAACATCAAGCGTATCAAAATATCAATACTGATTTCATTCTTTATTTTAGGAATTGTATTTCCGGTTGGTGAATCGAAATCTATCTTTGAGTCATCACTGGGAATAATAATATCTTTTATTGCAGGAATTGCATACCCTTACATAGCTCAGGGCGACTTATTGTTGGGGAACTATCAAATCGAACGACCAAGATGGTCAGATAAGTTGAATATTAAGAATCCATTAATCTTTGCTCATATGTTAGAATATTTTTTGTTTTTTGGTGGGGTGGGATTATTGATTGGCGAATTAATTCAATCACAATCAGCGAACTTTTTAGGCTTATGTTTTATTTCAGCAGGATTTGGAATAAAGAGTAGGATTTACTGGATTTTAGATGAGAAACATCCTTTCAGTGGATAAGATGATCATTAATATATTTAGGAAAAACTCACAATCTTCCTTCTTTTTTCATAATTCTGCAAATTTAACTTTTACAAGCATAACTTATTGTCCAATCAAATATAGCAGTTTCGTACGATAGGATCTACACTAATGATTTATAAATATTTAGGTAAAAAAGTCTCTGAAAAGAGACGAATTAAACCATCTTATTGCCAATCAATTCATTAAATTTACAAACTAAATTTTTTTTATATGAATACTGCACAACAAGGAATTTTTATCGAAGGAACTACCGCTTTCACCTACCTGGAATACAAACTCAATTTTTCAGGAGATCAAAATAAATTGAAGACGGCATTAAGAAATATCAACGAACTAAATGATGAAAATATCAGCATCATAATTTGTTTTGGAAAGAAGGTATGGGATTGGATAGTTCCTGCCTGGTCACCAGACAGCTTTGCTGATTTTAAGGAGGTAATTGGCCAGACAGGTTACTCCATGCCATCCACACAAAGGGATCTTTTTTTCTGGTTGAATAGCGACCATAAAGACAACAATTTTGATGTTGCACGGGCAATCCACAAAGAAATGAAATCCATTGCAATCCTGGAAATTGACCAGGAAGGTTTCAGATATCATGACTCCAGGGATTTTACAGGTTTCATTGATGGCACAGAAAACCCAAAGGATGATGACAGGCCGGATATTGCTTTAGTACCGGAAGGAAAACCTGGAGCGGGAGGAAGTCATGTCTTCACCCAAAAATGGATTCATGACCTGGAATCTTTTCATGCACTATCAGTGAAAAAGCAAGAGAAAGTTATTGGACGAACGAAGCCGGACAGCATTGAGTTGGAGGGAGATGACATGCCTGAAGATTCACATGTGAGCAGGGCGGATGCCAAAGTGGATGGAGTTGCTATGAAAATTTACAGGAGAAGCACTCCATTTGGTAATGTGAGTGAGCACGGTTTGTTTTTTCTTGCTTTCGCTTGCGACCCCTACAGAGTGCAGATACAACTGGAGCGAATGACCGGAGCTACAAAAGATAAAATTCATGATAAACTCATGGAATATTCCAAACCCGTGACAGGATCCTATTGGTTTGCTCCATCGAAGGAAGACCTTTATGATATATTGAATTAGACGATCAATGAGTTAAAAATAAATATTCAATAAAATGAAAAGCATTGTACTACTTGTATTAATAGTAATAATTGCTGGATTTTCCGGACAATTAATCGCTCAAAAGCCTTCGGATAAAGTAATCAAAAAATCTATGCTAAAAGCCTATAAATGGCAGCAGAAAAATCCAAAGCACGCTCTGAATGACTGGACCAATGGCGCCTATTATGTAGGGGTCACCAAAGCATATCAGTCAACCAAAAATAAAGCCTATCAGAAAGGGTTGAAATCCATGGCGGAGACACTCAATTGGATGCCGGGTAAAAGATGGTATCATGCCGATGATATCACGATATGCCAGTCTTTTATTTATATGAAAAAAGATGGGGTAAAAGAAGCCAATTTGCAGCCTACCGTTGCCGTACTTGACCAGGTGATGACGGAAAATTATGACTGGAATGATGAAATAAGGCCAATCTACTGGTGGTGGTGCGATGCATTGTTTATGGGTCCGCCGGTATTTGTGCAATATGGCGTTCTGGCCGGGGAGCAAAAATATCTTGACGCCAGTGATAAGCTATATAAAGAATGCTATAATTTACTTTTTGACAAGGAAGACCACCTGTTTGCCAGGGATATGAGATATCAATGGAAAGGCGATAAGGACTATATGAAAGAGGCGAATGGCAAAAAGATTTTCTGGAGTCGCGGAAATGGCTGGGTAATTGGCGGATTGGCATTGTTGCTGCAACAATTGCCGGAAGATTATCCAACACGTGAGTTTTACGAGGATCTGTTTAAAACAATGGCGGCTAAATTGAAATCCATCCAGCCGGAAGATGGCATGTGGAGATCAAGTTTGCTGGATCCTGACTCATATCCTCATGGGGAAGTTAGCGGAACGGGCTTCGATACATTTGCCTTCCTATGGGGGATTAACAATGGTCTTCTTGAAAAAGCGGAATATTTACCAGCAGCGCTTAAAGCATTTAACGGTATGATGGCTTGTCAGCAGAAAAACGGCATGATGGGTTGGGTACAACCCATTGGCGCAGATCCAAAAAAGAACTTCTCCGCTGATAGTTGGGAAGTTTATGGAACCGGGGCCTATCTTCTTGCCGGCAGCGAATTATTAAAATTGAAAGAATAAAAATTGATGCATGAAAGAATTTTGGAATGAACGTTTCGGTAAATCACAATATTATTATGGGAAAGCCCCCAATATATTTTTTGCCGAAAAATTAAAAGAAATTCCAAAGGGCAAAATATTACTGCCAGCGGAAGGGGAAGGCAGAAACGCAGTCTATGCGACATTGAAAGGATGGGAGGTCACAGCATTTGACTTTAGTGAAAAGGGCCGGCAAAAAGCGCTCGATTTAGCAGCGGAATATGATGTTGAAATTGATTACCAAATACACAATGCCGCTGATTTTGATGCTACTGAAAAGTACGATACAATAGCCCTCATCTTCGCACATTTTGCAGGTGAAGAGCGCGAAATACTGTTTGGAAAATTAAACAGTTGCTTAGCTCCCGGAGGTCATTTGCTCATGGAAGTTTTTAGTAAAAATCAAATGGAGAGAACATCAGGAGGCCCAAAAAAACTTGAATTGTTGTACAGTAGAGAAGAAATAAAAGCCTTATTCCCGAACATCGATTTTTTAATTCTGGAAGAACGCAAGATTATGCTGAATGAAGGTGGCAGTCATCAGGGAGAGGCAGCCGTGATTCAGGTGGTGGGTGTGAAGCAATAGTAAATGGTTTATTCGCTCTACTGGTTTTTTAGTTTAAATGTGTGAATGCTAGAATGATTTAATGCTACAATGAATCACTTTTACAGAAAATCCTTTTAGCTTTTTTACTGGACTCCGTATTTATTCATCAGCATCATTTATACCCGACCATCTCAATAGCGTATTTTGAAGTTTTTCATCAAATTCTGAAATATCTTCTTCCGTAATTACACCGGCGCCAAGTTGATCCGCCATTACCTGCACCCAATGGGAGCCGGTCTTTCCATCATATCTTCTTCCTATAACATAATCTGTCTGGTCAACACTTTTGTATAATTTCATATAGGCATCCTTATTATTCAGTCGCCCGCTTTTCCAATTTTCGATAATGCCAGATACTAAATTCAGTCCTCTTTTATAATCATTATCCAAACCTTTATCCATGATGCGTCTGGCGATCTTTTTTTGAGATTTTGTTAGTTGATAAGACATAATCAGGGTTTTTAGAGTGGCAATTTAAATTTCATAGTTACCTCACCGGTCTCTTTATTAATTTCTATTTTTTGGTTTTCTATTCCCATATCTTTCCCGGTTGACATTTTGAACAACCCTGTAAGAAACTGCATTCCGCTGTTCATCACCTGTTCCAACTCTTCTGTTTTATCAACTGGTTTTTCTTCAGCAGAAACTGTCTCCTGAGGCATCTCTTCAATCTTTTCATCTTCAGATAAATCAACTGGTAGCTGCTGCTCTTCTTCCGGTTGCTTGAGATCCTCAACTTCATCGATTGACAGTTCAGATTGTATTGCGACTTCCTGGGTTTCTGTCGCATCTATAAATTCTTCAAGCTGATCAATAAACTGAGAGCGTCCTTTCCTGGAAAAATCAACAAAATCCGTTGAAGAAGAGCTGTTGAGAACCCCTTCAAAGAGATTTTGCTTTACCAATAGCCCTGCTGCAATTTGTTCTTCTATAGATTTTCTTGTAATCAGGTTATAAATGGTTAGTTTATTACTTTTCTGACCAAGCCTGTCTATCCGCCCAATTCGCTGGTTTTTCTTCGCTGGATTCCATGGCAATTCAAAATTTATCAAGGTATCCGCAACCTGTAAATTCAGTCCTGATCCACCGGCTTCTGTAGAAAGAAATACCTTTGAGGCCGGATTAGTTTCAAATTTATTGATGAGCGCTCCCCTCATCTTCACAGGTACTTTGCCATTCAGTTCTACAAAACCAATATCATTGTCGCGAAGCATTTTCCCAACTAATTTATGCACCTTTATCCACTCGGAGAAAATGATTATTTTAATATCATTATTGACGAGATCCAGCTTTTCAAGCAAAATATATTTCAGCTCTTCAAGTTTGGGAGATTCATTGGTTTCATCATCTATAAGATAGGTAGAATCACATACCATCCGCATATTTGCAAGAAGCAATTGCAATTTTTGAAGGTCAAATGGAGTAAGAAACTTTTTCCTGATTATTCTGGCCACACCTGCCGCGTATGAAGCATGATATTCTGCCTGAAGCGGTGACAAATTGACGGGAATATTGATTTGCCTCAGGTTGGGTAGTTGATCCAAAACCTTTCGTTTTTCCCTTCTAATCAATACTTTATCTAATTTTTTATTTAACTTCTTTAGGTCGTAGTACCCATTGATTTTATTTGGTTTATCGGGATCAAAAAGGCAGTGCTGATAGGAGAACTCCCACAACGGACCAAAAAAGTGAGGATCGAGAATACTCATTATTGAATAAATATCAATTAATTTGTTTTCGATCGGCGTACCTGTAATCACAAGTATATGTTTGGCATTCAATCGCTTGACCGCCGCCGCAGTTTTTGTCTCGAAATTTTTCACCCGCTGGGCTTCATCCAATATCAGAAAATCGAATCCAGCATTATTTATAGCCAAAGAATCTCTACGGATGGTTTCATAATTTAATATGAAAAAGTAGTGTTCGGTATTTTTATAAACTTCCTCCCGCTGTTCGGGGTTCCCTTCAACTATAATCGCTTTTTCATCACTGAATTTTTCAATTTCAGACTTCCATTGAGATTTTAAAGAAGCAGGGCATACAATCATTGTTTTATTAAATCCAAAAATCTCTTTCTTTTGGATAGCTGTTGAAATTGCTTGCATGGTTTTCCCTAGGCCCATTTCATCCGCAATAATTGCCGCCTTGCGAAATAGTACAAACTCTATCCCTTCTTTCTGATAATCAAATAACGTAGCATTAATGGTGGAATAATCTGGTTTATAAGATTCAGACAATTGTTGGAGCAACTGTTTGTCAAAGGCTCTTTCTATCTTTTCTTTTACTTCCGGTCTTATTAAAATGGATTCATAGGTTTCTGCTTCTTCAATAAACTCTAATAAACCTTCAACCTCATCCTCTTCGATAAACTGCTTGTTTTTAAAATACCTGGAAATCAGCAACTGTTCATCAACCCTCATCTCATCGGGATAGTGACAGGTTATCTTATAATCATTGAGCGGATCGCAATAGATTTCTATGAACGGGTAGGACTTTTTAAGCCTTTTATATAAACTCTTTTTCTCCTTGATTTTTTTGAACGCATACATGATATGCTTGGTGGTTCCCAGCTTGTTGAGCTGCGAATCCATGCTGTTGCTATACCCGGTTTCATATTCAAAATCTCTCAAAAATACTTTATACTCTACCCCATTCTCATTTGTGAGGATATGATCGCCATAGATATTATCAGCCCAGGTAATTCGATACTCTGCCTTATCTGCCTTTTGCATTCTTTCATTAAGCACCCTTTCCATCATACCTTTGCGCGAATATTTTTTATGCTCAATATGTTCTTTCGGGTCCAATAAGTGTAATTCGTCAATTAACTGTAGAAGGCAACTATAGGAATATCTGTTCCATTCCAGTTCTTTGTTCTTACGATAGGGAGCAATTTTGTCATTATCATTAAATTGAAGCAGATAGCTTTCGGCCTCATCCAGGGAGTTGTCATTGACTAAAAAATCAAACTTATCGCCGGATTGAGAAAGGATCTGACAATTTCCGTTGTTATAAATAATTTCACCAATGGCCAGTTCCTGTTTACCCAGATTTTTTAATAATTCATTTTTAATTGATTCAGCAATGATTGTAAACTCCATGAGAAATGTCTTATTATTTTGAAGAAAAAAGAAAATTCGAATTTAAATTTTCTTGATGCTCAATGCTAATATTTCTAAAAGAAAATTATTTGGAAAAAACAGTTGAAATTAAATCTAATTCAGCATTAGCCCAGGGTGGGTACTTTAAAAGTGCATTGACAAAATCATTTCATAAAAAATCCTCACCCAGAAATGAATGAGGTTCTGTGGGTTGTACTAGATTCGAACTAGCGACCCCTGCCCTGTCAAGGCAGTGCTCTAAACCAACTGAGCTAACAACCCTTTGTTTCGGTAAAATTAAGAAACAGAATTTCCTTAAAAAATTTTATGCACAAAAAAAGAGGCCTTATGAAAATAAAGCCTCTCTTATTGATTTTTATGGATCTATAAATTCTGTTTTAATACTTCGCCTTTGATGAACAAAGTCTCTGTTCCTCCTTCAACATTGGCCGTTACCCGCACACTTTTGTTGAATGCACCAGTCGCTGCGGCATTAAAAGTTGCTTTTACATTACCGGTTTTACCGGGAGCAATCGGCTCTTTTGTGTAACTTGTAACGGTACATCCGCAAGATCCTTTCACATTGCTGATTACCAAAGGGATACTTCCTGTATTGGTGAAAACAAATTCAACGGAAACCGGTTTTTTTTGTTCTATTTTGCCAAAATTGTGTGTTGTTTTTTCCCACTTAAAACTAGCCATTGCTGTAGGATCACCCGCTTCTATTGAAACCGGAGAAGCCTGGCTCATCGCAAAAAATACTACGCCGAAAACAAAAACGGCTGACATAATAATCTTTTTCATCTCTTACTATATTTTAATTTTATCTTATTCCACTAAATGAATACCAATTAACCCGTAATTGGAACCACAAAAATTGCCAATGAAATGTTAAAGTCAAAATTCAAAGTGATATTTCATCTATTGCCACTTTGGGAAACGGATAATTATAGGATATATTTTAACTTTAAAAGGATTTTGTAAATTTATCGACTAAAGCAATTCAACTATGCAGATATTATGAGACTGTAGCTTTTATGGTTGTTAATAATTATAAAACAAAATTTTCCAAATAGAGTCGACAAACAAGCGCCTGAAAACTATTTCAATCTCCTATCAATCCCATCAACTTCCAGTTTAGCTGAGTTGAGTTTTTATACCTTAACTATGATCATTTTCACAATACATTTTAGTATCAATTTCTTCTTATCAGCGCGTTATTTATTTCATTGATAATCAAGGTCAATATTAACAGTTGAGATGCAGTAATTTGGCAATATTTTTATACATTTGCGGCGTTATTTAAAACTTGAATTCATGAGTGAAGGATTTAATACAGCTTTTATGCTGCTCGCGGTAGGAATGATTACAGTATTCACGATTCTGGCCCTAATTGTTATTTTTGGCAACATACTAATTTTATTTGTCAACAAATTCATTCCGGAGGCGAAGGTTAAAGCAGTTGTTTCAAGAGCGACCCAGGGATCAATTGATCCACAAAAATTAGCTGTCATCGTCTCAGCAGTTGATGTTGTGACTGAAGGGAGGGCTAAAGTGACTTCAATAACAAAGGCTGAATGAGAAAATACTGATATTTACGGACAAATATCATATTTCATTTTTTAGATTTTTAAAAGATAGATTTTTTAAAAAATATTTAAAGTTTACAAACGTCAAAAAGTATGGCTAAAGAAATTCAATTTTCCCTTGTTTACAGGGATATGTGGCAATCATCAGGAAAGTATGTGCCGCGAAAAGATCAATTAGAAAGAATCGCCCCGGTTATTGTAGATATGGGATGCTTCGCAAGGATTGAAACTAATGGTGGAGGTTTTGAACAAATTAATTTACTGTTTGGAGAAAACCCAAATAAATCTGTAAGAGCCTGGACAAAGCCTTTTAACGAAGCAGGTATCCAGACACACATGCTAGAAAGAGGACTAAATGGTATTAGGATGAACCCTGTTCCAATTGATGTCAGAAAGCTGATGTTTAAGGTTAAGAAAAAGCAGGGAACAGATATTGCCAGATCTTTCTGTGGCCTTAATGATCCAAGAAATATTATTGATTCTGCCAAATATGCAAAAGAAGGTGGAATGATTGCCCAGAGCACACTGAGCTTGACACATTCTGCTGTTCATACAGTGGATTATTATATAAATCTCGCCCAGCAACTGATCGATGGCGGTGCAGATGAAATCTGTCTGAAAGACATGGCAGGTATTGGCCGGCCGGTTTCTCTTGGTAAGATTGTAGCTGGCATTAAAGCTTCAAACCCTGATATATTGATTCAGTATCACGGACAGACCGGCCCTGGATTCACACCGGCCTCTATTCTGGAAGTTGCCCGCGCTGGTTGTGAAATCATTGACGTTGGAATGGAACCACTTTCATGGGGAACAGGACATGCAGATCTCCTTATGGTAATTGCCATGCTGAAAGACGCTGGTTTCTCAGTGCCCGATGTAAACATGAAAGCATATATGGAAGCTCGAGCCCTGACTCAGGAGTTCATGGATGACTTCCTCGGATACTATATCCCGCAAAGAAACAGAATGCTCAACTCATTGCTTATAGGCCCGGGTCTTCCCGGAGGTATGATGGGAAGCCTTATGGCCGACCTTGTAAACAACCTTAAGAGTATCAATAAATGGTTGACTAAAAATAACAAACCTAACATCACACAGGATGACCTACTCGTTCAGTTATTCGATGAAGTAGAATTCATTTGGCCTAAACTTGGCTATCCTCCATTGGTAACCCCATACAGTCAATATGTGAAGAATGTGGCCATGATGAACGTGATGTCGATGATCAAAGGAAAAGATAGGTTCTCGATGATCGATGACAATACCTGGGATATGTTATTGGGTAAAGCCGGAAAACTTCCGGGGAAATTGGCGCCTGAAATTGTCAAAATGGCTGAAAAACAGGGACGGGAATTCTTCACAGGAAATCCGCAAGATCTATATCCTGATGCACTTCCTGAGTTCAGGAAAGAAATGGATGACAATGGATGGGATTATGGCGAGGATGATGAAGAGTTGATGGAACTTGCCATGCACCCCGCACAATATAGAAATTACAAATCCGGAAAAGCAAAAGAAGATTTCGAAAAAGAACTGGCTGAAAAGAAAGGAGCGAAAGCAGAAAAAGCTGCTCCGGCACCTGCTGCTCCTACCGGAGATTTTGTTCCAAAGACACTAAATGTGAATGTAAATGGTGAAAACTATGTAGTTGCCGTCTCTTACGGTGATACTGCCCCGATTGCACCAGCCAGCAACACACCTGTAGCTGCGCCTGCTCCTGTAGTGGTGGAAGGTGCTGAGGAAATTCTTGCACCTTTAGAAGGGAATTATTACAAAACAAAGAGTGCGGCAGAAACAGCCATTAAAGTCGGGGATACTATTAAGGAGGGCGACATAATAGGTTATATAGAATCCATGAAGGTTTACAATGCTATTTCCGCAGATAAATCTGGAAAAATTGTGGAGATATGCTTCAACGACGGGGAGACTGTTGATGAGGATGACGCACTCATTAAGTTGCAATAAATCATCCCGGATAGATTATTTTTAATTTATGGAAATACTTAGAAATCTTTATGAAATGACAGCGATCGGGTCTTTATTTCAAAGTCCCGAAACTATCTTTATGCTACTGATTGGCGGTTTTTTGCTCTATCTTGGGATCGTAAAGGGATATGAACCGCTGTTGCTTGTGCCTATAGGATTTGGTGTAATATTAGCAAACTCGCTCGGAGGCGAGATGGGTGTAGTTCCATCGAATGATGAGATCATGCACATGTCATTGCTGGAAATCGCCAAAAATCACGGCATCATGAACCTGCTTTATTATTCATTGATCAAGACAGGTCTTTTACCTCCGATTATTTTTATGGGGGTGGGTGCGTTGACTGACTTTGGGCCAATGCTGCGAAATCTTAAACTGGCCTTTTTTGGTGCAGCTGCTCAGATCGGGATCTTCTCGGTTTTACTGGGCGCAATTGCAGCGGGATTCACTCTTAAAGAAGCCGCCTCTCTGGGTATAATTGGTGGTGCCGATGGGCCTACCGCAATCTATACCACCATAAAGCTGGCACCGCATTTATTGGGACCAATTGCAATTGCCGCTTACTCTTATATGGCCTTAGTTCCGGTAATTATTCCTTTTGTTGTCAGGTTAACAACTTCTAAAAAGGAATTGAAAATCAATATGAAAGAGCAAGATAAACTGTATCCTAATAAACAGCCTATCAAAAATCTTAAAGTATTGAAGATATTATTCCCGCTGATGATGGGGGGTATTGTAGCAGTGTTGGTGCCTTCGGCAGTTCCACTGGTAGGAATGCTTCTTTTCGGAAATCTTGTGAAAGAAATAGGAAGTTCAACAGAACGGCTATACAAAGCTGCGTCCGGAGGTATTCTTAATACAGCTACTATATTTTTAGGCCTGACTGTCGGGGGAACCATGACAGCAAGTGCTTTTTTAAATACACAAACTATTATGATTATCGTTGGGGGATTTATTGCTTTTTGCTTTTCAGTTGCGGGTGGTATATATGCCGTGAAGCTGCACAATCTATTTGTTAAAAAGAAAATAAATCCATTGATTGGCGCGACAGGTTTAAGTGCTGTACCAATGGCTTCACGGGTTGCAAATGAACTCGCGTTAAAAAATGATCCAAGCAATCACCTGTTGCAATATGCCATGGCAAGTAACATTTCAGGTGTAATAGGGTCTGCTGTTGCTGCCGGAGTATTGATCTCGTTTTTATCGTAGCTCACAGCTTTAAGCATCGATTAGGAAAATATTTAATAATGCATAATTGAATGACTGAGGGTCATTTGGTTATGCATTTTTTATACAATAAAATCGCCCCTCAATATAATTGTTATTTTTAAATGAATCGAAAACGAAACATTAGAGAAGAAAATCTTCACAATATATTGCTGAGCAAATACCTTCCTTCGGAGGAATTGAATCGCAGTTTTGACACAATGGATTTAAAGGGTTCTTTTTCTGAAAAAATATTCCTGGAAACTTATAAATCCCTGGAAGTAAGAGAAACCTTTCCAATGATTAATTTTAATGTCTCTTTCATGGAATTCGGACGGTTTTGTGTGCTATTGGATGAATCTATTCATTTCAATCGCTATAGGGCAAAAACACTTAGGTCTTCTTTTTATGAAAACCTCACGAGCTTTCCTTTGATGAAATATCGATCCGCTTGCCGGAAATATGAAGTAGAATGCCTGAAATCCGGAACATCTAAACCAGCCTGGACCAACTATGAAGCAGAAATTCATTTCGGTTCCTCACAGAACAGTGGAGATTTAGGATTAAATGGTTCTTCCGGTTGGAAACTGACAGCATTTAAGGATTTTATAATTGATTTGATGGCGAGGCAAAAAAAGATCCGGTTATTAAGAATATCTGTGTGGGAGGATCTGATGATCAATAAAAGATTGAAGAAGTTCAATGAAATGCTTATGAGTCCCGGAAAAGCAGAAACGGAATTGATATTAAAATATGTTGACAGGAAAGTTGTCGGATTGTATGCCGATGATTTCTAGCCAACTTTATACGCATTACTGTTAAGGTCTCAACCCAATTCAACATTTGGTTCCAACATCACAAATACTCGGCGAATCTTCAAATAGATGATTATGATATCGAATGAGTTTTAACCCGGACTTAGATTTCGGGTATAATGCTATAATTCCATCAACGCCTCAAGAAAATCCATATTGTGCCTTCGATGTTTCACTACGATCAAAGGTATTTGTGCATTGAGTTTCATGAGCTTTTCTGCAATACTGCCAATTAAAACAGCAGCTACCTGTGTTCTCCCTTTTGATCCGATCACAATAACACTTGCTTTTTCTTTCATAGAAAATTGATAGATCTTCTTGGCAATATGTCCACTTTCATCCAATTCGAATTTTGCCTCGATATTAATTCCTTTAGTATCATATTTTCCAAGGAAATTATTGAATGACTCTTCAGCATTATTCTGCATTATTTGGGCAAATTCTTCATAGGTTTTACCTAACATAGAGTAACCTGAAGGAACGTCATAAATATTAAGACAAGTGATTTTTAAATCCGGAATATTTGAAGCAAGAATTAGTGAAAACTCAAATGCAAGTTCAGATGTGGCAGAAAAATCTATTGGTGTAACTGCCTTATTAAGGTTTTGAGGTAAAATTTCCGGAACAAGAATCACGGAACAAGGCGCTAATTTAACGACTTTCCCACTTATTATACCATCTCCTTCCAGGCCTGATTTTCTTCCGAGCACAATCAAATCCACTTCCTTTATTTTTGCCCATTTCAATATTTGTTCAGCCCGGTTGCCTTCGGTTACCTTTATTTCATAATTAGCCTTTAACTGATTTCCCGCTTCCTCATTAATGGTATATTGGATTGATTTTTTTGTAGATTCATCCAATGGTGCCAGAAGATCAGGGTATTTTTTTGCAATTGCATCAGGCAACTCCAGGTTTTTAAGTACGTTAAAAAAATATATTTTATCTAAAGACAATTTGTTTGAAAGCTCAGTAACGTATTGAACCAGGGTTTCATCCATTTCAGTTAGATCGACAGCGACTAATATTCTTTTTATTTCTTCCATAAATAATTAATAAAAAATGAGTCAATATTTTGAGGCATCAATTTATCAGCAATTAATGAAAATTGTTAATTTCTTGATAGTAAATTTTTAAATATTAATTTTGCGGGCTTTTAGATGATAAAATGACAGAAGAAAACGAGCATAGCAAAGATTCCTTTTTAGAAAAGCTTAAAAAGAAGTGGGGACTGAGAAATTTTTTCCAGGTGATTATGGTCCTAATTGTATTTAGCCTCACAGGAATGACAGTGGTGGTTGTACGCCCTGTGGTATTTTCATGGTTTGGTTTTAACGATCAAACACCATTTATCACAAAATCTATTACTTATCTTTTACTCATTTTTCCGATGTATCAAATTCTTATTTTGGTATATGGAGCAATCTTAGGACAGTTTGCTTTTTTCTGGGAAAAAGAAAAAAAGCTCTTCAATGCTATTTCCCGACTTTTCAAGTTTAAATCTAAATAGTGCCTGTCTATAAACTATGATTGTTCGTAAATTCAAAAAAATTAATACCTATATTCCCCTCCCTGGAGGGGCGTCGGGGTGGGTTTATTTAAAAAGTCATTAATTTTTTTGAATTTTATCGACTTTATGGACAGGCTCTGAATAGTGCCTGAATGAAAACACATCAAAATTATTCCGAATGCTTTCATCACGTATAATACTCATATTAAATTTATCTCCTAATTGAAATAGATATGTCTGGATCAGTATCACTGGTGTTATCGAGCGGAGGCGCAAGAGGTTATGCTCATATTGGCGTCATTGAAGCATTAGAGCATCATGGATTTTCTATAAGTTCAGTTGTAGGATGCTCTATTGGTGCAGTAGTGGGAGGCATATATGCTGCCGGGGGAATGGATGAACTAAAGCAATGGGCCATCAATCTAGAGAGAAAAGATGTTTTTAAACTGTACGATTTCGTTTTTTCCAGCCAGGGTTTAATTAGGGGAGAAAGAGTTTTTAATCAATTGAAGCATAATATTCCGGATAGAAACATCGAAGATTTACACATTCCCTTTAAAGCTATCGCGACAGATCTTAAAGCTCAAAAGGAAATTATTTTTAACAGTGGCAGCCTTTATAATGCGCTGCGGGCCAGCTCTGCTATTCCTGCAGTTGTAAAGCCAGCTGAATTTGAAGGGATAGAATTATTAGACGGTGGAATATTAAATCCCTTGCCAATAAATTTTGCCGATAAAAAACTTGGAGAAATTGTGGTTGCTGTGGATGTAAATTCTAAAATTCAATACGATGCTACACAACGAACAAAAAATGAAATATCGGAGGATAAAAATTTTAGCAACAATTTAGAAAAGCTCGCCAATAAATGGTTCGGAAAAGAATTGAGTAATATGAATTCCGAAAAAAAGAAATTGGGTTTTTTTGATTTGCTGGTGAAGTCAATTGATATGATGCAGGACAGGATCACGGAGAATATCCTCCAATCCAATCCTCCGGATATACTTGTACAGATCTCGCGTGAATCGTGTAATACATTCGATTATTATAAAGCAGGAAAATTAATTGAAGAGGGTAGAAAATCATTTGAAATAGCTTTTTCCAAATATAAAAAATCAGGAGATGTTGAAAGCTAGCGTTAAAGAGCTCAACCACCTCCTGGGGAATATCGATATTTACCTGCTCGATCAGATTCTGAAAGAACGTTTTGAAAAGCATTTTAAAATTCTTGATGCAGGTTGTGGTGAGGGCAGAAACCTCATTTATTTTGTTCGAAATAATTACCCGGTTTATGGGATCGATAAAGACGCGGATTCCATTCAAATGCTAAAACACTTAATAAAATCCATAAATAAAGCATATCCTTTAGATCGGTTTATCGGGGGTAATGTTGAAGTTTTACCTTTTTTAAATCATGAGTTTGATGCCATAATTTCCAGCGCCGTGCTGCATTTTGCAGAAAACAAAAATCATTTTTACGAAATGATTATGGAGATGATAAGGGTGTTAAAACCCAAAGGTTTATTATTTATTCGCATGGCCACAGATGTTGGGATGAAAGATAGTATAAAACCCATGGAAGATGGAAAGTTCCTTCTCCCCGATGGTACAGTCCGATTTCTATTGACCAAAGAGCTGCTTCGTGAGGTCATGGATCAGTTTAGATTGGAATTTATTGAGCCATTTAAAGCTGTGATTGTAAATGAAAAGAGGTGCATGAGTACTTTGGTATTGAGAAAATTGTAAATCTACTTAGCATTGATCTTGCTGTTTATTAGGAATGTAAGTGTTCCGAATCGGAGTATAAAATGTTCGGGAAGTACCATTGACTACAATTCTAAAAGGTCACAGTTTATAGTTGAATTAGGTCTTCATTTTTATTTCTGCTATAAGCACAAAATAAAAACCGTATATTTCGATTTGATGAAATAAATCCATTCTATGAATAAAACCATTCTACTTGTTTTTGGTCTTTTATTTTTAAGCAATTTGGTATTTGCGCAAAGAGAGGATGAGAATGAAGAAAACATGCCTTTAATCTATAAGAAAGACTCATCAGTTGTTGGTGAGGTGGATCTTAAAAATTTAAGAATTACACCTTTTATAGCGCCTTCAGTTTCTCCGGAAGTGGGTGTCATGCTGGTAGGAGGAGGTTTAATTTCTTTTAAATTAGATAAAAAAAGCAAAGTATTACAAAGATCATCCATTCCGTTCTCTTTTGGATTCAGTACGAATGGATCATCAAATTTTAACGTGAGGCCATCCTTATTTTTTAAAAATGATAAAAACAGACTATCGGGAGATCTCTGGATGAAGGATATGCCGGACAATTATTGGGGCGTTGGATACGATGCCGCACGAAATCCATCTAAGCCGGATTCAACGACAAGTTATAAAAGAAACTGGTGGCAGGTGTATCTGAAGTATTCTCATAAATTTGCAAAGCATATTTATGCCGGCGTATTATTTGACTATAATCAAACTAAGGCAACAGAGCTCAATCCTGAAATGCAGAATGATCAATTTGTCCGCCAATTTGGGACATTCATAAGAAATTGGTCAGTAGGTTTGTTGTTTCAATATGATTCACGGGATCTTACAATTAACGCATATAACGGAGTATTCTTTGAAGTCAGCTCCAATTTTTACTCCTCAGAGGCTTTTAAAAAGCCAACGTATCAAATACTTATTATTGACTACAGACAGTATGAGACAATTGGCCGTCCGGGAAGAACACTCGCCTGGCAGATCAAAACCAGGATTGCAAATGATGGAGTGCCCTGGACAGAAATGTCTCAATTGGGCACCCCATTTGATTTGAGGGGTTATCGATGGGGAAGATATCGCGACAAGGATATGTTATTTGGAATTCTGGAATATCGACATATGTTCATGCGGAAAACCCCGCGAAAAGACGGAAATATGATGTCGAGATTCGGATTTGTTACCTGGCTTGCAGCAGGTACTGTGGCCAACAATTTTACGGAAATGACTAATTGGCTACCCAATGCCGGGATTGGTATGAGAATTGAAATTCAAAAAAGAATGAATGCCCGATTAGATTTTGGTATTGGAGATGATACCACAGCTTTTTATATAAGTTTTAATGAAGCTTTTTAATCGATCTGTTGGTGATTGATGCATCTGATAATTTATCGATTGGGGAATATCACACAAATAAAAGCTAGTGTAAATTGTATTTACATTGAATAAACCATTGAAAACATAGTTTATAAAGATTCTATAACAGTCTATATCGATTCATTCATTGAATTTTAATTCATCAGATATTAGTTAAATTTACGGTCTTAGTCGCAATAAATATTTAATTTTATTGCATATTTCGGAATTATATTAATTTTTATTACTGATGGTTAAATTTGAAGATCTTAACATTTACACGCAAAATGTTGGATTTTAATTAATATCAGGAAATAAAACGTACAAATCCCAATGAAGACAAAATACGAACTTAAAGAACTTACTTTACTTTTTGACATAAGCATTTCTTTGAATAAAAGTAAGAACATTAAGGACGTGCTCCACCAGATTCTCGAAATGATGGCAAAGTACATTGGGATGGAACGGGGAACGATTACTCTGTTGAATAAAGGATCTTCGGAAATTAATATAGAAGAGGCTTATGGCTTGTCAAAAGCAGAAAAGGCCAGGGGGAAATACAAGGTTGGTGAGGGGATTATTGGAAAGGTTGTAAAGTCAGGCATGTCGGTTTATATTCCAAGGATATCAGATGAACCACAATTTTTAGATAAAACCATGGCGAGAACTAAGATCAATAATAAAGATGTCTCCTTCTTGTGCGTGCCTATTAAGCATGAAAAAGAAGTCATCGGGACATTAAGTGTTGATCGGGTTTTCAACAATAATTTATCTTTTGAAGAAGACATTCGGTTGATAACGATCATTGGCAGTATGATCGCCCAGGCGCTGAAAGCGAGGCAAGAGGAGCTGGAAGAGCTAGAAATGTTGAAAGAAGAAAATATTCGCCTGCAATCGGAGTTACAGATGAAATACAATCCTGCAAACATGATAGGAAATGGCCAGGCTATGCAGGTGGTCTATAGCCTGATTTCAAAAGTTGCACCTACCTCTGCCAATGTTTTGGTGACCGGAGAAAGTGGTGTTGGAAAGGAGCTGGTTGCTAAATTCATACATTTCAATAGTAAAAGAGCAAGTAAAAAGTTTGAGGAAATTAATTGTGCGGGAATTACTGAAAACCTGCTGGAAATTGAACTTTTCGGTCAGTTAACTGAAAATGATAAAGGAACAAGGAAAATTATAAAAGGTATTTTTGAAAGAGCGCGTGGAGGAAGTGTGTTTTTAACAGATCTTTCTGATGTATCGATCAATCTTCAGGGTAAACTGCTCACACTGATCCAGGATAAAAAATTACAGCGTGTTGGTAGTAAAGAGATGCTGGATGTGGATATAAGATTAATTGCAGCCACCAGCAAAAATCTTGAAAGGTTGCTTGAAGAAGGGAAGTTATTGGAGGAATTGTATTATCTGCTCAGTGTTTTCCCTGTTTACATCCCTCCACTACGGGAAAGAAAAAGCGATATACCCCAACTGATAGATCATTTTATTGAAAAATTCAATAAAGAACATGGATTGGATATAAAGCGTATCAGTACTTCCGCAATTGACATGATCGTTAGTTATCACTGGCCCGGGAATGTCAGGGAATTGGAAAATTGTTTGCAACGTGCGTGTATATTAGCCAATACAGGCGTCATTTATGGATTTCATCTACCACCGACTTTGCAAACGCCCGAATCCTCCGGCACTCCTGAAAGAGGGCCTATTCAATCAGTACTTGCTAAAGTTGAAAAAGAATTGATCCAGGACAATCTAAAACTTACAAAAGGAGATATAAGTCTTGCGGCCGATAATCTCGGACTGACGGAAAGACAGTTGGAAATTCGAATCGCTAAATACAATATCAATCTGAATATTTACGGGTTGAAAAAATTATAATCATCTAATTTTTTAAAATGGTAAAATGACTACAGGAAAAAACATTCAGATCATTGAAGCAAACCTCAATGATAGTGTGCATGCAAAAAGTTTTTTAAAGCTAACTGCAGCCTATATGGCTGATGAAATGGGTGGAGCTGAGGCCTGGACAGAAGATCAAAAGACAAGAGTACTTCAGGATTTGAAAGATATGGATTGCGTCTTGATTTTCCTGGCCAAGGTCGATGGACAATATGTGGGAATATGTACCTGCTTTTATGCATATTCCACTTTTTTGGCAAAACCGCTTTTAAATATCCATGACATCTATGTTGAGGATTCTTTTAGAGGTTATGGAATCGGCAAAAAGCTCGTGCAATCGATAGAAGATATGGCAACAAAAAAAGATTGTGGCAAAATCACTCTTGAGGTCAGAAAAGATAATTTAAATGCCCGTGATCTTTATAAAAGTGAGGGATTTACAGAGGCATTGCACTCAAAGTTATTCTGGGTTAAACATTGTTAGTAATGTTTTCACCTATGTTGGCAAAGCGCTGACTTTATTTTTTTGTGAATAAAAGTTAAAAATATCGAATTCTTATTGATATGAAAAAAATCACGATTTCTTGCGGCGGTTTATCCTTTAAAGCGGAGTTATATGATACGGTCACCACGAGAAAAATGATAAAAGCAATGCCCTTTTCAGGAAGCGCCAATCTTTGGGGAGAAGAAATCTATTTCCCGGTTTCCATCAGTGCCGAACTGGAAGATGATGCTATCGAAGAAGTAGAAGTGGGGACCATTGCCTATTGGCCTCCTACCAATGCTTTTTGTATTTTTTTCGGACCTACACCGGTCAGTACTTCGTCAAAACCGAGAGGCTTTAGCGCTGTGAATATCTGTGGTAAAATTCAAGGAGATTTATCTGGGTTAAGAAGCATATCCCAGGGAGAGAAAATTAAAGTTGATTTATTGGTTGGAGGTTGAAGAAGGTAGTTAGTTCTATCAGAAGTATTATTTTAAAAATCTTAACCGAATATTAAACAAAAAGTCAGAAAGAATATTGAATCAAACCATAAACTAAATGTGACACCAGAAAGAGTAATAATTAAGTTTTCAGTCATTTTCTGATTTGTTTTTTTATCTCAAATTCCAGGTTGTGTAATAGTTTTTGCAAATGATGCAGGACAAATTGATTACTTTAAATATGAGACACTAAGTGAACTATCGGAAATGACTTTTGCATTTCCATTAATATGTTTTGTAAATACTATTAACAGTACGGGGAAACTATTAGTATTATATATCGGCAACCTAATATTATTGTCTTGGTTTGTGTTTTTGATCCTATATGCCTGGGAAAAAATGTTTATTAAACGGTAAATATGATCACTGATATACGATATGCCCCATGGGAGAATTATTGGATTGAAGATTGAGTTGAAAATTTTGGACATCAAGTTAAGTGGAGTCTATCTGCCAAAGGCAGGCTAAATTTGCGGAATTGGTGGTTTTATTTTAGTGACCTTCCAATTTATTTTCATACAGTTGAAAATTCTCTTCATCAAAACACACGAAGGTCACTTTTATATCTACTTCATTTAATTTAAGGAAATTTCGAGTTGTTTCAATGGCGATGGAGGAAGCCAGGTCTTTTGGAAATCCATAAACTCCTGTGCTGATGTTTGGAAAGGCAATGGAATTCAAACCATTTTCTTTTGCAAGCCTAAGACTGTTATTGTAGGCGCTTTCGAGAAGCTTTTCTTCATTTTTATTTCCTCCATACCATATTGGGCCAACTGTGTGTATTACATATTTCGAAGGTAAATTTCCTGCAGTAGTAATGACAGCTTCACCTGTAGGGCATCCGCCAATTTTTCTACATTCTTCCATGATCATTGGACCTCCTGCCCTATGAATTGCCCCATCAACTCCGCCACCGCCCCTCAACTCCGCATTGGCTGCATTCACGATGGCATCAACGTTCATTTTCGTTATATCCCCTTTGACAACTGTGATATTTTTCATGGATCATTCGATGTTTTTCTGAATATACAATTTCCCAGATTGCATCTCAAGAGCAACGAGGTGATTTGTATTTGGAATATGCGTATATACACAGCCTCCATCGATAGATATATGATTGTCATGGAAAGTCAGGGCCTGTCTGTCCGGTAGGCAGGCATTTTCAATATCGAGATATGAATTTGGTACATGTCCATGAATGATTTTTTTATTGCCAGTTTTTGTCAGATCAACTTCCATACTTCGAATATTCAGCATAGAAAAATCATCTTTGAAAGGATCATCCAAATCAAAATTTAATCCAGCATGGATCAGGAGATATTTTTCAGTTTCAAAGTATAATGGCAGAGATTTAATGAAATTTAAGTATTTCTCCGGAATTTGGTGAATGTTTTCCACACCAAAGCTTTTAAGGGTTTCCCTACCTCCACGGTTCAAAAATTCAATTTCTTCCCATGAATATTTCAAACCATCTATCAAATATTGATCGTGATTTCCCCGAAGACATTTCAGATTGTATCCGGATTCCCGGAGATTAAATATAAAATCGATGACTCCTTTCGAGTCAGGACCTTTATTGACATAATCTCCAAGCAAATAGAGTGTGTCTTCCTTGGATAAGCCTAAGACTTTAAGCACAAGTTTTTTGAAAGTTTTTACACACCCATGAATATCGCTGATGGCAAATTCCCTAGCCAATTTTATCGAATGAGGTTTTTACTCCTTTAATTAATGACGAACTGAATCCACGGTGTTCCATTTCATTTAACCCCGCAATAGTGATCCCCGCTGGTGTCGTTACCTTGTCGATTTCCCATTCCGGATGTTTACCCCCTTTTATCAGCAATCCGGCAGCACCCCTCACGGTTTGCGCGGCAATGGCCTTAGCAGTTGCCGCATCGAAGCCAATTTCTATTCCACCCTGTGAAGCAGCCCGGATAAATCGCAGTGCATACGCAATACCACATGCTGCCAGCACTGTTGCCGCATCCATGAGTTCTTCATTGATTTTAATGGCATGACCAAGGTGATTGAAAATATCAATGACATCATTGATTTGATCATCAGATCCGTTTGCTGTCGCTATGCAGGTCATTGACTCGCGGATTGCAATAGCAGTGTTTGGCATGGCACGAAATATAGGATAATCATCTCCAATAATTTTCTGCATGTGGGCAAGCTCTATCCCTGTAGCCACAGAAATGAGAATTTTATCCTTTGTAAGGAGTGGCCGGGCGATATTTAATATTTTATCTACCACCTTTGGTTTTACGGCAATAATGATGATATCAGCATCCTTAATAGCTAATTCATTGTCTGAATGCACATTCAACCCTTTCTTCGAAAGCTCTGCCAGAAGCTCTATTTTTCTCCGGGTAACCGTGATATTTTCTGGTTTGTATTGTCTTGATTTAAGCAACCCGTTTGCGATGGACCCTCCAAGGTTTCCACCTCCGATTATAGCAATTTTCTTATCTGTCATGACTTTCGATTGATCTTCAAATGATTAAACCACGAAAGTAAGCAACAAATATGTTACTCCCATATTTTTGAATGGAAGAAGATCATATTATAGACGGTTTATAAGTGGAGGAGACTTTGATTAGGTATAGCATGATGCAATAATTCACCAAATTCATGAAACTTACAGGAGAACCTTACTAAATTGTCTCAATAACCATTGAATTATGTCGAAGCAAAAATTTATACCCTATAAGCCAGTTAATATAGACGCTACGGAATCACTTTACAAAAGTGAAATCTATTTCAACTGGCTGGACAAAAGACGGTCTATCCGCGAATTCTCATCCAAACCTGTTTCAAAGGAGGTTATTGAAAATATCCTTAAGTCCGCCTCCACTGCTCCATCAGGAGCTCATAAACAACCATGGTCTTTTTGTGCAATTTCCAATCCTGAAATAAAAGGTGAAATTAGAAAAGCAGCTGAAGAAGAGGAATACGAAAATTACCACTCAAGAATGAGTGATGTGTGGCTTAAGGATCTGAAACCCTTCGAAACAAATTGGGAAAAGCCATTTTTAGAAATTGCACCTTGGCTGATTGTGGTTTTTTCCCGAAGCTATGATATGGATGATCTTGGTAAAAAGCTCAACAACTACTATGTGAAAGAATCGGTTGGACTGGCCTGTGGAATGCTGCTCACCGCGATTCACAATGCAGGATTATGTGCGTTGACTCATACACCAAGCCCTATGAATTTTTTATCAAATATTTTAAACCGCCCAAAAAATGAACGGCCATTCTTATTAATTCCGGTTGGCTATCCTGCAGACAATTGCATGGTGCCCGATTTACAGCGAAAGCCTTTGGAGTTGATTTCGGAGTGGTATGAGTAAATCCGGAATTTACAACGACATCATATCCTTAAATTTAGATGCTTGGCGTCTGCTCACTTCTACCTTATCTCCTCCCTTCATTTTCACTAGTAAACCGCCATTAAACCAGGGTTCTATGCTTTCTACCCAGCTCAGATTGACGATGTGTTTGCGACTCGCCCTGAAAAACGATCGGTCATCGAGCTTCTTGTCAAGCGCATTCAGAGATTTGTGGATCATAGGTTTGAAGCGATCAAAATAAACTTTTATATAATTCCCGTCAGATTCGAAAAGGCGAACTTCAGATAAGCGTACAAACCAGCATTTATCCCCATCCTTTACAAAGACCCGGTCACTGAGTCTCAACTTATATTCAGGAGATGGAGGTTCGGGTTTTTCAGCATTTTCTTCCTCCACTACTTTGTCGATGCATTCGTCAAGACGCTCTCTCCTTATGGGTTTAAGAAGATAATCCAGTGCATTTACTTCAAACGCCTTTAATGCATATTCATCATAGGCCGTGGTGAAAATTACTTTTGGCACAACATCGAGTGATTCCAATAATTCAAAACCATTTCTCCCGGGCATTTGTATATCTAGAAAGAGCAATTCAGGTTTCAGTTCAGCAATTTTTTCCTGTGCATCATCGGCATTTATTGCTTCTCCAACTATTTCAATTTTAGGGTAATCATTTAATAGCGAGATCAATTCTTTCCTCGCCAATCTTTCATCATCTATAACCAATGCTTTCATGTCTTAATTCTTTGAGGTTTTATTATCATCATTATTTTATGGTAGCGTGGTGGGCTTATTGTATGATTAATACTTAGCTGTCTTTCCTAAAAACCCACCCCTTTCCCCTCCTTGGAGGGGAATATAAACTTAACAAAATTTCAATTTCTCATAATAAGTGATCAACAGGTTTATAAAATTGAAATTTTTTAAGAGCTATACCTTTCCTATCCCAAATTTAACCAATTCTGCTTTATTATTGGTTGAGCTGTGCAATCAACCCAAATAATCTCCTGAACCGTATTTGCATTCTTCGTATTTCTTATTGACTTTCATTTTCCAGAATGGTCCGTTTTTTAGAGTAACCATGAATTTTACACCAAAATTGTGCCACCATCTTGACCATCCGGTTTTGTTGTAAGGTTGACCTAAAGGGACTGCCATGTATTGAAATCCCATTTTATATGTAACTTCTTCGAAACAGCGATTTCCTGACAGCGTTTTCTTTGTGTCATTTTTAACAATGTATCTTATCTTTTTCTCCTTTTCTTTTTGTTTTTTAGGATCTGGTTTTGCTCCTGTTGCTGTATTGGGAGTTGGGAAATAATCTTTCTCTACTTCTTGAGAAAAAGCGGAATTTGTCCATAGTGGACATGTGAAAACTGATATTAGCAAAAACCTAAAAAATATTCGGCTCATTCTATGATTATCTGAATGGGCAAAAATAACAAAATCCTATTTAACTTTTCTGACAATTTAAAATCAAAGCTCATCACTAATGATCTGGAAGCCTTCTTCAAAATCATATAGTGTAAGAAAGCGAAGGTTGAAGTAAGCAGTCCAAAAATCTTCCAGAGACTGGATATATCGCGATTTTGCTTCGTCTTTTTCTGTCAAAGCGATGTTCATATCCGTAATTGCGATTTTGCCAATTAAGTACCTGTTTTTAGTGATGTCGTATCTTCTTTGAGCGATATCATCGGCAACTTTTGTGATTCTCACTTGTTCCTTTAACATTTCAAATTGCCGTACTTGCGTCAATACTTCTTCATCAAAATTGATGATATCCTGATCCACGGTATATTGCACAAATTTTTGATTGGCTTCTGCAGTTTTTACACGTGATTTTCTTCTTCCCCAATCCAGTATAGGTATTTCAAATCCCAACTGAACAATCTGTTGATTCTCCGGACTTGTATATAAATCTTCTAATTTTGCATCTCTAGCGGTTCTGTTGGTCAACCCGAATCGCGCAAATAAGTCAGCTTGTGGCCCTGTATCTCCTTTTGCCTGGGCAATATCGGCATCAGCCTCGAGCTTTCTTCTTTCAAAGGCTATCGATTCTGATCGATTTGCTCTTGCATGCACCAATGCAGTTTCCTCATCTACACTAAATAATGGTATTGTTTCAGGTAGCACTAAGGGCAGATCGGTAATGTCTGTGAGCCCCACCCACGTTTTCAATCTAAGATTTCTGGTTTCTATATCCAATGTTGCCTGGGCTACCTGTTGCCTGGAATTCATCAATTGCAGCTCTAATTGCAACAATTCATTTTCAGCGATTTTGCCGAGATTATACCTTCCCTGGGCAATTTTAAAAATGGTATCATTATTGGCCACGTTCTTCACGGCAATTTCAAGATTGATCTGCGAGAGCATTAAGTCAAAAAATCTCCGGGTCGTAAAAACCGATATTTCTTCAAGACTTTCAATATATTCTCTCTGAGATTCCTCATATCTTAAAGGCTCAATCCTTTTATCCCATTTCAATCTATTGTATTGAAAAAGGGGTTGAATTATGCCTATTTCCAGCGGATTTCCACTGTATAAGTGATAGGGATCTTCTGTATCTGTATCCAGAAAATTATCAAACCTTGTTATATTGGAATTCAAGAATAATTGTGCGCCCGTTGCACTAATTGGTTGTCTAAGTCTTAAGTTGATCTCAGAGTTGTTAATAGAAACCGGTAGAAATTCATAGGAGCCGTCTGGTTGCCTGACTTCATCAAAAGACCTGTTGAACCCCGGGATTGTTCCATCAAGTACCAATTGAGGTTTATAGTTTGACCTATACGACTGAAATTGCCAAAACCGGTTTTCCCTGGTTGTCTCCGCCTGTTTTGACGCAATGGATTGTCTTCGCGCAATGTTTACCATTTCCTTTAGCGTAAAGCTTTTCATGGATGTTTGACTGTCCTGCGCATTGATAGTTGTTGAAAAATAACAGCTGATTGCAATAGCAAAAAATTTTAATTTATTCATGTCTCAATGAGGTTATTGGGTCCTGGCTGGCAGCTCTTTTTGCTGGAGTTATTCCAAAAATAAGGCCAATGGTAGCCGCTACGCCAAATGATAATAATATTGATGTAAAAGTTATAATTGTTGGCATCTCTGCAAACCGGGATACCAACATAGCCATAATGATCCCAAGTATTATGCCGATCAACCCACCGGTAATTGAAATCATAACAGCTTCAAATAAAAATTGCGTAATAATGTCCTCTTTCTTCGCTCCTAATGCTAATCGCAATCCTATTTCTTTTATTCGCTCCATTACGGATGCAAGCATAATATTCATGATCCCTATACCTCCTACCAAAAGAGATATCCCCGCAATCGCTCCTAAAACAAAATTGAATATTTGTTTGGTTCGTTGCTGCTGTTTTAATAACAATTCCGGTATGGTAATCTGGTAATCTATCTTTCCGTTGTGTCGTCTTTGCAATACCCTGGAGACAATTTCAGCGATTGGGGTTAGCAGGCTGGTTTCTGCAACCTGTATCACCAATTTATCAATTTGATGGTAATTGACCGGGGCCGACGTGCTTTCTTCTTCATTATTGCCCCCCATGATAAAAAACATTCCTCCACTTGCCTTGTTATTTTTTTCCAGCATGGCTTTTGTTACCAATTCCCGATTTTCATACCTGATCAGTACTGTTTTAATCGGGGCATAAACATCCATATTAAAATCACGGATTCCCAGCTTGGCGATGCTGGCTTCTGATATTATCCTTTCTTCGAGTACGCCGATAATTTTCAACCAGTTAGGCCCGCATTTTATTGATTTACCTATTGGGTTTTCTGTTGGGAAAAATTTTATTTTTATAGATTTTCCAATAATGCATACCGGATCACCTTTTATGAGTTGTTGCTCATTGAACATCCTACCTTCTGAAAGTTCAAAACTTGTCAGTTCAAAATAGTTTGGTTCGACGCCAACTAATTTTGCGGATCTTCTTATTCCATTTTTTATAATATAGGTCTCCAGGACAATTTCAGGACTTAAGCGTTCGATGGAAGGGATAATCTCGGATATGGCATTTACATCTTTCAAGGACAATCCGGGAGAAAATTTTTTTTCCTCCTTTCCTGTAGATGCTTCATTCAATTTCTCTTCTGTTTGCTCAATGATCGGTTCAATAACAATATTATTGACTCCAACCAATTTTATCTGTTCGAGGATTTCCTCCTGGGCTCCATTGCCAATAGCCAGCATGGCAATTACTGCAGCTACGCCAAAAATTATCCCCAAAGCAGTTAAAATTGAACGCATTTTGTTTGCAAAGACCGCCTCAATCGCTATATAAAAATTTGCTAATACTCTTTCTGACATTATTTAAAGTTTAAAAAGAAAATATACTACCGAACCCGTCTTGTTTATTTTCCGCCTCCAGGTCTCCGACCTCCTCTTCTTTGTTTGAATTTCTTCATTTGCTCTTCTGTGACTTCCTTGATTGTGCCATCGGGTAAGGTGATGGTTGTTGTCTTTGGTTTTTGCTCAACTTCGACTTCTTTTTTCATTCTTGTCCCATTCAGGGCTGCAAGCAAAGAAATATCTTTATTTTCCTGACCACCTGGTATATTTAGATAAATGCGGTCCCCTTCATTTAAACCAAGCTTTATTATAGCTTCATTACTATTGGTTTCACCTACCTGGACTTCCTGTTTTACTACATTTAAACCGGACTTTTTATAGACAAAGGTAATAGAGTCATCTTTGCTGTGCAGTCCTTCCAAAGGAATAAAAATAGCCGTATCCATTTCGTTTACAAGTATTTTATTAGAAGTGGTCATTGCGGGCCTCAATAAATCATCTGTCCCTTCAATTTCAATGGTAGCTTCAAATACCTTTGAATCTGAGTTTGGGCTTTGTTCACCCACATTTGCGACCCTCAATACAGTTCCTTTAAGTTTTTTCTCCGGAAAAGCATCAAGACCGATTTCTACTTTTTGACCGGATATCACCTTTCTTAAATCGACCTCATTGACATATGTTTTTGACAACATTGTAGAAAGATCAGGCAGCGTGGCAACGACAGGATCCCAGGTATGAATCTGAGACCCGGCTTTTATGGGTTTTCCGTCAAATCCTTTTGCATAGATGACCATCCCCGGTTCAGGAGCCATTATTCGAAAGGTTTGTACCAGTTCAAGCATGGCATTGTATTCATTCTGAACCTTTCTGCGCTCAGCAGAAACTTCAGCCATCTTGGCTACATTCTGTTTCAGTTTGATTTTGTAGTTTTCTTTGGCCTGTGTAAAGGCTCTCCTAGCTTTATCAACATCAATTTCTGCCTGTTTGATTGTGGCAGGTGGCTCAAACTGAGATTGATCTAGTTTTATCTGCATTTCTTCAACCCCATATTCTAAATTGATAAGCTCATCTCTTGCCTGCCTCATTTGTAAAGTAGTGTCGAGTTGGTCCTGAATAAACTGGGATTGCTTTTTTTCCAGGTCTATTTCCTTATCTTGTAATTTTGAATTAAAATCCGATTGATCCAGGGTTGCGATCCAGTCACCTTTTTGAACAACGGTGCCCTCATCTACAATGTCCTGAATACTGACCTGATAGACCCTGAATGACCGAAGCTTTGTTGGCCCCATGATTTTCACAGAGTTTTTAGCTTCCAACTCTCCAGTGGTGGTAATATCTATGATAAATTTTCCGCGAACTACCGGAACGATGATTTCGTTTGTTTCAGTTGGGTCGGCTACTTTAAAAATAAGAAACCCCGAAACAATGACTGCTACGGCTACCAGGCCAATTATGACTTTCTTTTTCATTAAAATATCTATTTATCTAAAATACTTACCAGGTTTTATCGATATGATTCCTGTTTAATAACGGAATATTTCAATATATCAATTATTCATTTCAAAATTATACAGAGAATCTGTAGAATTTCTGATATTTGTCTTACAATTTAAGGTTTATAACGAAATATTTAGTTATAAATTTGATGAATGCTTTTATTTGATGGATGGGTGGAAAATATTGATGAGTGAAGATATTTTTTCATATAGTTCATGCACGCTTATAGTTCTTTTAAAACGTTTGAATGAAGCAAATAATAAGTTTTGTTTTAAGAAAAATCCCGAGAAAATATATCCAGTATGTAAGTCACTATATACTAAGGATCGTGGCTATATTTTATTATGGAAATAATGTAGAATGTCCGATTGACGGAAGAACATACAGGAAGTTTTTACCCTATGGACGACTTGAATCTAGACCAAATGCCTTGTGCCCGAGCTCTCTTTCCCTCGAACGTCATCGTCTGATGTGGCTTTATTTAAAAAATAAAACGAACTTTTTTACCGATAAACTTAAATTGCTCCACATTGCTCCTGAATTGTGTTTCATTAAAATTTTTGAAAACCTGGAAAATCTGGAATATATCTCCGGAGATATTGAATCGCCGCTTGCAAATGTGATGATGGATGTTCATGATATTCCATTTGATGAAAACTCTTTTGATGTGGTCTTTTGCAATCATGTGATGGAGCATGTAGAGGATGATATAAAAGCCATGAGTGAAATACACAGAGTCTTGAAACCCGGAGGTTGGGCGATTATTCAATCACCGGTTTATATGGACCTCGAGCATACAATTGAAGATCCCTCTATTACAGACCCGCTGGAAAAGGAGCGGATTTTCGGGCAAAATGACCACATGAGAAAATATGGCAGAGATTATGGAGATCATCTGAGAAAAAGTGGTTTTAAAGTCACTGAAGATAATTACTTGCATGAACTTAGTGATGAGAAAAGAAAGAGATACGCACTGCCCGGGGAAGAAATCATATATTTTTGCGAGAAGATGTAGCTGGGCACTGGGTTCTGGGGGCTAGGCACTATCTCCCAGAACCTAGCGGCTAGTCCCCGGCACTTCTATTTATAAAACGTCTTATCGAAAGCATGAAATTCGGATTGTTTAAGAAGGGTTCTTTTTATGAATCCTTTAATGAAACCCAAACCATAGCCAAAAAGCTGTACGATTGCCGCCCACGCGGAAAGTATTCCAATCCATAGACTTTTTGTTTTTAGTGAAGCATCAAGCAAAATGAGTATTATGTAAATTGCTGTTGGCCACAATACCCAAAACTCATCGTGAAAAATGGCATGAGGAATGGACAATAACTGGTAAGCCACAAAAGCCGCCGGAAAAAAATGAACCAATTTCAAAGACTTTGGATGTCTGAGATAAAGATTGATCCTTGCAATACCTGAATTAAAAACCTGTTTATAAAATTTCTTAAAATCCGTCCGGCGTTTATGATAAACATAGCATTCCGGGATTAATTTTGTTTTAAAACCAAGCTCAAAGATTCGAATGCTTAAATCTATGTCTTCACCAAACCTCAGCTTAGAAAACCCCCCGGTTTTTTCATAAACTTCCCTTGAATAGCCCATATTAAAACTCCGGGGATGAAATTTCTCTGCTGACTTTTTATTCCCCCTGATTCCTCCGGTTGTAAATAAGGACGTCATGGAATAGCTGATGGCTTTTTGAATCGGTGTGAAGGATGGATGTGATCTATCGGGGCCGCCAAAGGCCTGCACGCTACTAATTTCGTTTCTGAGAAACTGAATATATTCTGGAGGAATGATACAATCTGAGTCAAAGAAAATAAAAAAATCAGCACCGGATTTTTCGCAGCCATAATTCCTGGAATCACCAGGGCCGGAATTTTCTTTAAAGTAATATTGTATGGAAAGCTTTTCCTGAAAATCGGCTACTACCTCATCTGATTTTTGTTGAGAACCATCTTCTACAACAATTACATCAAACTTATCATCTGTTTGCCCGGCCAGGCTTTGGAGCAGCTCCTCTATTTCAGCCGGTCGGTTAAAGACCGGAATAATGATGGAAATATCAGAAGCCAACCTTTTCAATCAATAAATATTTAGAATTCTTTTCATTGGCCATTGTGTACATTTCGGCCAGGAAGCCGGCTAAAAACAATTGAACCCCTGTTATTATCGCCACGAGTGCAATGTAGAATAACGGTTGATCAACAATATCTCTAAACGGTTTATGATTGTAAATACTCCAGATCTTTTGAAAAATGATGTAGGCTGAAATAGTAAATCCAGCGATGAATGATAGCGCTCCCAAGGTTCCAAAAAAGTGCATGGGCTTTTTCCTGAATTTTGAGACAAATGTTACGGAGATCAAATCTAAAAATCCGGTGATGAATCGCTCAAGTCCAAATTTGGTGACACCGTATTTTCTGGCCTGGTGTTGCACTACTTTTTCGCCAATTTTACTAAAGCCACTCCATTTACAAATTACTGGAATATATCTATGCATTTCACCGTAAACATCGATATGCTTTACCACTACATTTTTATAGGCTTTGAGTCCGCAATTGAAATCGTGCAATTTAATTCCTGATATTTTCCGGGTCACATAATTGAAAAACCGGGAAGGTATGGTTTTACCTATGGGATCATGGCGCTTTTTCTTCCAGCCTGATACAATATCGAAATCCTCTTCCACAATCATTTTATACAAATCAGGAATTTCATCGGGACTGTCCTGAAGGTCTGCATCCATGGTGATCACTACATTGCCAGAAGCATGCTGAAAGCCCGTATTTATAGCTGCTGATTTTCCGTGATTCCGGTTGAATTTCAATCCTTTAAGGTTGGGATTCGATGAAGAAAGTTCCATGATTTTAGCCCAGGTACCGTCGGTACTGCCATCATCTATCACCAGAATTTCATACGAAAAGTCGTGGTCTGTCATTACACGACCTATCCATTCATTCAGCTCAGTCAATGATTCTTCTTCATTAAAGGCGGGTACAACAACAGAAATATCCGGGGCTTTTGGCATTAATTAAACTTCTAAAGTTGGATTAGCTTTTTTCGTAACTAAGGAAACGATTAACGAAAGTATAAAGCCAAAAAATACCATTCCTACTACTGTCCAAACGGGAATCAATTCGGCGCTCATCATTTTACTGGTGATCTTCATTGCCTGCTCAATTTGTGCATCATCAAGGCCTTGCTCTTCTAATTTTTCAATCTGAAAATCCGTAAGTTTGGTAAGCATGGAGTCATCAATAAATTTAATATAGATGTATGAAAAAATTCCTGAAATAACTCCTCCGATTAAACTGATAAGTGTTCCAATTCCTAAGCCCTGACCTATTGTCAAATAACCATCGCCACCTTCCTTAAACGCTTTATGAGCTAAAACAATTGCGACAACCAAAAATGCATAGTTAACATATCCTAAGGTTTGCATGACTTGCATATCCAAATTCAAGAATTGTATTATCATTCCATAAACAATAAAAACGAGACCAATGATAATTCCATACCTAAGGCCGATTTGCGAAACAGTTACTTTGTCTTCCATGATAAAAATAGTTAGTTGATTATTTGCGTAAAATTACTGAGATAATTATAGTTAAAAATAGGCCAATAATTGATTTTTTCAAAAAGTCATCAAGCGCCAGATCAAACCCCGTTGTTCCCTTCACTCCAGCTACCGTATCAATATATGTTTGCTCATCCATGGTGTCTATTAATGTCTGTTTATTTTCATGCAATAGTGCAATCCGACTTTCTATATACTTAGTCGTCATTTCGGGGTCGATTATTACAGTCATGATTAAAATAAATATCGCAGAGATTACGGCAATAGTTAGGTAATTGATCACTCCTCCGGTCATGCCCTGCCAAAAATGCAATTGGCGATCGTTATACCGATCCCTGAATTCTTTCAATGCAAAGAGAATAAAAACGGTCAAAATAAATATATCTACCATTTTAATATTCACAAGGGGATCCAGATTCATGAAATAAAATATCAGAAAAAGTAGTATTACGACAACTCCACCAATCATCCCATATTTCAATGGAACAGCGACCAATTTATTATTCAATGAAAAATAACTCATGAAAAGTTGTTGAAAAATGATCTTCCATTATTTACAACACCCAGAGCAGCGCCTTTGAGGGTTTGACCAAGGTATGGAGAATTTACAGATTTCGAATAGTTAGTTTCAGCGTTATAATTCCATTCTAAATCAGGATCAAATATTGTTAAATCAGCTTTTTCACCTTCCTTTATTGTTGGGATTGGAATTTTTAAAATTGATCTGGGATTAATTGTGAATTTATCCAACAACCCTGTAAAATCCTTACCATTTAATTTTTGAACAATGATCGGAAAAAATGTCTGCAATCCCAGCATGCCAAAATCAGCATGGTCAAACTCCAGCTTTTTGGACTCCTCATCCTGTGGGGTATGCGATGACACAATCACATCGATATCGTTTTCGAAAATGCCTTTTCCGAGCGTATTCACGTCTTTAGTGTTTCTCAAAGGCGGATTCACTTTATAATTTGTATCGTAATCTCCAAGAGAAGTATCGTCAAAAATCAGATTGTGTGCTGCAACATCACAGGTTACATTCAATCCATTTTTTTTCGCTTTGGCAATTTGCTTTAAAGCCTGCGAAGTAGAAACATTGGAAAAGTGAATTCGACCCCCGGCGTATTTCAGCAATTCAATATCTCTCATTACCATGATTTCCTCCGCCAGTCCGGGCATACCTTTCATCCCAAGTAGAGTTGAAGTCACCCCCTCATTCATAGTGCCAAAGGCTGTCAGGTATTTGTCTTCCGGTCTATTAATCAATAGCCCATTGATCTTCTGGAGATATTGTAGTGACTTTAGCAAAATATCCGTGTTCCATATTGGATTTTCTCCATCAGAAAAAGCTACTGCACCGGCAGCATCCATATCCAATATCTCTGTAAAATCTTCTCCTTTGCAACCTTTGGTCACGGCTCCTATCGGATAGACCTGGGTAACAGATTTACCATTCTTTGATTTCAGATAGCTTACTTCATTCTTCGATTCGATACACGGTTTGGTATTTGGAAGCAGGGCAACTCCGGAAAATCCTGCTGAAGCAGCAGTTCTTAATCCGCTATCGAGATCTTCTTTATGTTCCAAACCAGGATCATTAAAATTTGCCCGCATGTCAAACCATCCTATCGAAACCATCAGGTTTTTGCTCTCAATAACTTTTGAGGCTTCCGGGGATTTCTTGCCAATGAATTTGATGATGCCTGCATCGGAAATGAATATGTTTAACTTTTGATTGTGGTGTGGCGACCCTGTGTCCAGAATCCTGGCAGATTTGATAAGAATGCTCATGTTATAAAAATCTAATTAACAGAACTTCGGCCAATAAAAATAATAATGACATTATGATGGCATATTTCCATAAAGGTACTCCAAATTTATTTTTTTTAACCTCTTTTGAAAAATTGTCTGCATCATTTGTATCAAAAATTGTCACATTTTTATATGTTCCGAAATATGCGCTAATATCTTCCTTACTCAATTGCCCAAGATCCGATTCGGATTTTTCAAGATTGAAGGCTAATACAGCCTTAATTTTCTGATCTAATCTCAAGTCATAAAATCCGGGATTTAGCGTATTTTTAGGTAATTCAAGGAATAATTCGTTAGCGCTGATCCTCTGGTTTGGGATCAGCTCATCTTCATCATCAACCAACTTGAATATGTCCTGCTTATTGAGGCTATCCAATTTTAAAATGATGAGAGGTTCATTAATGCTGTAATAAGGGTTCTCAAAAGAACGTTTGCTGAGCGCTGCCATTCGATACATCACAGGTACAAAAAGTGCATGTCTGTGGAAATTTGTGTATTGATCGGTAAGAGGCGCTGCCAGGATGAACACTGTACCGGCCTTTTTAAAACCCGAGAGAAAATTAAGGTTATTTTTCAATTTGAGTAAATCAATTTGCTGACCTCTCCAACTTAAAATTGGCAAGGCGGCGGGCATCTCAATTCGTTCACTGGAGCTTTCGAAAATATTTTCATAAAAAGGATCGGATAGATCGGGCATGGATATATCCACACGTGAGGTGTCATTGGGTACGTTACTGATAGAGCCAAGAAGATTTCTATATGAGTTGAGATCAGGGTGGGCTCCAGGAATGATTAACAATGATCCTCCCTGATCGATATAATTGTTGAGTTCCAGCGACAATGAATTATCGATACTTTGTAAACCCGAAACGACCACAAGTTCATATTGCCTGATCAAACTGTAATCTGTATTGGAGGCTACCTGGGATTTATAATTGAAAAGACTTTTATTTCCATAAACCTGTTCAATGGGCGTAACTGCGTCATCATTCTTTATTTCCAAAATATTGATCTTATTCTCCAGTTTTAAAACGAAATAAAAATCGTTGTCGAAGATTACCGGATAATCCTCAAAGTTGATCCTGCACCTGTTTACTTTTTCCAGGTTGTAGTTGATTTCAAAATTCAATTCTCTGGAACCACCAGCCGGAATGCTTACAATGGTGCTTGTCGTTTGAATCTCATTTATAAATAATTTTATTGGGAAATCATTCGCCTCCTCAAATCCCGTATTTTTTAATACGACATTTAGCCGGTTTTTTTCATTGGCCATTAAAAATGGATTCGACAAATAAACGGTATCAACAAATACATTTTTGGTAGCTTCAAATTGAATCGGCGTCATAAAAACCTGATCCAAGGAATCTATATTCAACAAAGAAAGATCACCGGAAGTTGATTTTTGAAAATCTGAAATAACAAAAATGTCATTGTTTAAATCAGTTTGTAGCTGTGTTTTGTTATTCAGTCTTGAATATGATTCATCCAAAGTTCTTGAAATATTACTCAAGCGCAATTCTGTGAGCAGCTCTTCAATTTCATCTTTACTTTTCAATGTGTTGGAAAATGGTGCAAAATCATTTGTAAGAAATTTATAGGTGGTATTTGTCGGATATAAATTCAATATTTTATTTACATAATCCATACCAAGGTGGAGGCTTGTCATGGTGCCATCGACACGGTTGGACATGCTCGATGAATTATCCAAATAAATGTAAACGCTTTCCGCCTGGGGGTTTTTATCAGCGCTCGGTAGGTATGGCTGTGCGAATGCAATCACCAAGAAAGTCAAAAACAGAAGTCTCGAAAGAAGGACTAAATATTGCTTCAGCTTTAATTTCTGACTTGTGGATTTTTTAATATTTGTCAGAAATCTCGTACTGGAAAAATAGATCTTCTTTGACTTTCTAAAATTAAAAAGGTGAATAATGATCGGAATAGCGAGGGTAAATAAACCAAATAAAAACTCGGGGTAGAGAAATTTCATCAGGCGCAAAAGTAGTAAAGAATCATTAAAGTTTTAAGACCAGGAATGTTAATTCAGGTAAAATAGCATTGTTTTGTTTATGCAGAGATTAGTGTAGAGCCAGAGTTAGTCAGTACGAATTAAAAATGCAGATCAGGAGAGTTTCATCGAACACTTCTTGCTGCTAACCTTTTATTTTTGGCTCAATTAGCTGTTGCCTGATATATGCCTTCTCCTCCTCAAAGGACATATTCATTATTTCTTTGCTCAATTGATCACGAATTTCCCTCATTCGTTCAATCATTTTTTCTGAATTATCTTTTGTCTTCATTGCTAAATATTTCGTTTGGTGTACGTATTTCAATCATTTGATAACCCTCCCTAAAATTAATAGAATTATATCCTCTAATCCGCTCGAGGTTTACAATATGTTTAAAGTTCCATTGCTTTTCTTATACCCAGTCGCTCGCATCCTGCGAGTGACAACTATTTGAAAGGAAATTACAATCATTCATTAGAAACCGAATAGGACATCAAAGGCCGTTCAAAATAGTAGAGATCAAGGCTTGCACAGAGATGGGACATTCCGAATAAACTCTTTGGAAATTATTCCAATAGCATTTGTAGATTCAATCCATTTTTTTGGTGTTAGTGTAAAACTGTTTGAACCAGATTCATTTCTAAAGGCATCGAATTCGATGCGTTTAAAATTGGGGTTGTGTAATTGCTCCCAAAGTCATACAAACTCAATGGTGCTCCGGGTCCTCATCCAGTTTTGGATAGTATAATTAGTGTCACTAAGAAAACGCATCTCTCGTTTTTGCAATATAATTATTTTAATATTTTATTGCACTCTTAATTTTCTGATTTCTGATGGATTTCGAACTAACTTTTAGCTTTTCCATTTCTGAACCAAAAATAATGA
>JAJRQT010000019.1 GCA_024280115.1 Bacteroidota bacterium
AAGTTCTAAACCAAATTTTGATAGTGTTTTACCAATCAACTTTTTCATCATCTATTCTCCTTTGTTTTATTCACCATCATAAAGTAGATGTTACTATAAATTCATAAACGGATATTGAGTGTTGAATATAGTTCATGGGTTTTTGTGTTCCAAAAGGGTTGTGCTCCATTCAGCCATTACGCAATATTAAAATGTGAAAAAGGAGGTAATTGTGGATCAAAAAATTGGATTTTTACAATTTAAACTGGAAGCTGATTTTGAGGACAAATTTTTGTGCATCCGGTTTGTCGCGATAGGTGAGTCTGTGGACCCCATCGATCCGGACAACCTTGAAAATGTTTTCGATTCCATAACCAACCTCTACATAAGGGACCCCTTTATCCAGATGATTAAATCCCGGCGTTGGATTACCTTCCGCGTCAACCGGAGAAATGATATCTATGTTCTCTTGCCTTAGCGAACCATATAAGATATTGGCAGTTGCCAAAAGCCTCCATTTCAGACTTCTTATCAATGGTATTTTATTCATTAATAATCCCTGAAAGAAGTGCTGGTAGTGGAAGGAAGCATATTGATCAGAAACAAATTCGAAATAATTCATGGTATTAAATGCTCCATTGGTATAAAATATCGATTCATTACCAATATGATTTTCCAACAACAGATATGGTACCTGACCAATTATATACCCACCTCTCAATTTATACATTGATTCACCAAGACCTCCCAATCTTAACTTGTGCTTAAATTCCAGTTGTATTTTATGAAATTCAAAATCACCATTCAAAACATCTTTAAAACCATAAGTGTAGTCAAATTGAATAATTGGCGCTCTTCGTGTGCCCAGGCTAATGCGGTCATTGCCATCCTGTAAAAACATCTCATCTCTTGCCCATCTCGTAGTAAATTTAATTGTAGGCGAAGAAATATCGCTCTTTAATATTAAATCAGCTGCTCCAGGGTTTTCATAATAATAAAATGGATATTGGGGATCGTAGTATTCATGTCTCAAGGTCAACCTGTGCATCAGGCCTTTTGTAGGCTCGGATTGTATGCTAAAGCTATTATCTGATAAATAATAGGGCCTTCTAAAAGTTTGCCATCTTGTTGCGGCATAGAAAAGATAATTATTTTCGATCAGATCATCGGAGCGTAAACCGACTTGCTCCAGGTCATAGGAGCTATGGATTTTGAATTCCGTCCATGGTTTTCTTTTGATAATATAACTGCCTGTAAATCCGTATTTCCAATTATTATCCATTGTACCGTATCCGGCATAGCCCTTGAGGGTGATTTTTCTATGAAAATATTCATTGGTTTTCATACCTAGCCGAAAGGCATGACCTTCAAAATTGTTATATGCATACGAGTACAAATATGGACCTATATCAACCTTTCCTCTTCTCCAGTAACCGGTCGTACCCAACTTAATAAGATCCACATATGTTTTCACACGAGGTATTTCAACAAGGGTATCTATTACCTGGTAAGTTTTTAATTGTTGTTCTGTAAGGCTTTGTGGCCTGACGGATTCCCAATATTTGGGTTCAAAATGACTAAAATCTTCAGCAACAATTACCTCGTTAGAATAGAATTTTTTATCCTTTAGGTCATTGATTTTCCAGTTGGTGTTGGTGTTATTAACCTTGAATAAAAAGCTGACTGTATTTTTACCCAGGTCATTTACATCTACGACAAGGTTGGTTTTGGAAGGAAGCCATGAACCGACTTCAGTTTTTTCTAATTCCTGCTGAATCGCAATTTTTTCAATAAAGTTCAGATTGGTGGCTTTATCAATATAAAAATCAACCTTTTTTAAAGCATAAGTATCTGTAGTGATCCACATTTTTCCATTAAAGGCCGGGTCCTGTTTTCTGTTTGGGAAAACTGATAATTCAAAACACTGGTGATTTCCTACAATTAAAGTATCCAATATCTCATAATCATAATATATTTTCCAACTATCGGAAATCGGTGATATAAATTCTTTTTCTAAAAATCTCAGCCAATTCTGGTAGAAGTTGTAATCCTGGTAAGCGGTGCCAACAAGCTGAGAAACCATGCTACCGTCTTCAACCGCAACCCCGGATACTTTTGACTTTTGAACTTCTTCTCTCCTGGCAAAAGGATCGTTTTTTACATAGTACTTTGAAATTGATTCCGAAAGAAAAATCGGGAGAATGGCATTGCCCTTTTTATTTTTTTCAAGCGAAGTGCTGTCTATTCCCTCAAAAATTTTGCTGACCATTTTTCGTTTGCTCAATCTTGTTGAGATATTGTCTATATCAAATTCGATGCGGTTGTAACTTTGATACTCATAGGCTGACAGTGATCTTTTATCATGAAGTTTTTTATTTTTAACGGCTTTTCTAATAATTACCCAGGCGGGATTTTCGCCACTTAAAACCACCACCTCATCCAATTTGACCAATTGATTTTTTAAGGCGATGACTATACGCTGCTTTTCATTAGGCCGGATTGGAATTAACTGTTCAACATAACCAACAAACGAGATGACAAGAGAATCATAGTCTTCAATTGTTTTTAAACTGAAATTTCCTAACGAATCTGTAGTGGTACCTGTTGAAGTTCCTTTAAAATAAATATTTACATATGGAATAGGATGGCCATTGGCGTCATCAAACACCTGCCCATTTATTTCTGTATTATCCTGTGCTACTGATGGCTTAATGACAATAAAAAATAAAGCTGATATCAAAGCAATGGTTTGATACAATCTTCCTGATCGTTTGATATGTGTGTTGTATATTGACAAAATAAAATTTAACAACGTATGAAATTCCGAAAGTTCTTTAAGAATCCTAAAACATAAACGGATAATTATTCTAAATAATGATGAAAAATTAGATTTTATCGCAGTTTATAGACAAATATATTTATAAAATGTTACCGCTTGCGGCAGAAAATATCCTTTCTCTCCAGAAACCTTACCGAGATACTAAAGGTATAAAATTAACTTTGTTGTAAATACTCTGAATATATGGAAGCCTATGCTATTTTTTTAATTCGAGCTTTCTGAAACAACCTGAAAATATGATTTAGCAGAGTAAGCCTCACCCTGAGAGTTGATCCCTTCAACCCGGATTTCATATTTATTGATGTCATCTGAAGTATAAAACTCGATGATCTTTTCCTCATTACCAGTGATCTTTATTTGCGGATTCCAGAAAAGTGTATTTCTAAAGTCCGGTGCTGTTGAATTCTGATCTTGCCTGGAAGAATATTCCGGAAAATAATACTGTTTTAAAGGCTGAACGCCGTCATATTCCATGACCGTGGCATTTTTAGGTAAGCTATAACCCCCGAGGTCTCCTTCATAGGTTGTATAATTTACTATTCCTTTACAATCCAAAACACCTTTAAAGTATCGCCTTTTCATAGTTTCTATTTTCTGAACCTTTAATGGATCCAGGGCAATTATATCATCTGCATCAAATACAGGGACACCGTCTAAAAGCATCAGTGGATTTTCATCATAAATTTCATTCTTTTCCAGATCCAGTACCATGAAATGAAAACCATTTCTATTCTTCCTGACATTTACGCCATACACATATTCTCTCATCACCTCTTCCATTACGATGAATCGTGTGAAATCATCTAGATAATACCTGGAGTCAGGCTCATTGTAAAAATTTGAGGAGTCAATCACTGACAGTGAAGGTAATTTTGGTTGGTACTTAAAATAAGTATTTTCAATCTGCATATTATGACTCAAATGTTCAATCCAACCTTTCATGCTTTCATCAATATCAAATACGGGAACACTATATTCCGCATATTCTTCAGAAAATGGGTTATCTAATCGGATATCATAGATTGTATCTCTCGTATAATCATTCTGAATTACAATCTCATTATTCCCATAAAAGTCTTTTACCTCAAAAATTACACTTCCATCGCTCCTGGATTTTGATGCGTAAAATTGTAATTTCTTACCTGGTACGGATAAATAAGTTAAAATAGATTGAGCCGGTTCATTCCTGATTTTATTCCATACCTTACCAGTGATGAGTTGTGCCCGATATTCAGGGATGTATTTGATATCGTCAATGGACTCTTTTCCCTGCCAGCTATATATTGAATTTCCATAGGCAATCAATAGGTTATCCAAAGAATGGGCAATATCTGAGTCAGAACCCTCAAAATAAGATCCCGGATTATAAATGCGACCTTTAAGCATATTATTCAATAGCAGGCCGGCAACAATTTCATGTTGATTGTTATTATAATTACCGTCATAAGCAGCAACGGAAATTGATAGATTCATCAATGCTCCGGGAATAGCTTCCTTCATTGCTGAAATGTTAACTTTGACTTTCTCCCTTGTATGATATTTCTTTTTGTCCAGTGAGATTGACAATTCATTAATACTGCTTTTGTATTTAAATATATTTCTTGATATCAATAATTTCCCATTGGAATTGAATAAAGAGATGGTCGATACACCGTCATCAAGTAGAGGTTTTTGAATTTTAAATGACGTTCTTTTATTGGAAAGCGTTAAACTACTATTGCCCAATATCTTCCCATTTCCATGGATTATATAAAAAATGGATTCGGAGCCCGCTAAAGCTGATTTATCATTACAAAAGATATTTACATGAAAGTTTTGTTCTGATTCAAAAACCCTGAGCGAAACCCCCTTTTCTTTAATTGCGGGGATTTTATGCTTTGTGATGATTCCATCTTCATGTATCAATTCAACCTGGTAACTATTGATGATATTGGGTGTAAACTCAAAACTACCCATGCCATTTTTCATCGGTTTAAGGTCTGTTATCAAAACAGTATCATTTGCAATTAATTTCCCATCAAAATCTATTGGATAACCATTGGCATTTCTTCCCTCAAAAACTATTTTGGTTTTTTCTCCATCGATGATGATCCCACTTTCCGGGAAAAACTGCAAGCTAATGTCCTCTTGCTTTGGAGCCGGCTTCAAACCTGGCTTTCTGAACGGATTAATTACTGTTAGTATAGAATGATAAAATGTTTCAGCTCCATAATTTCGCATCCACCTGGTGTAACTTCTCAAAATATAGTTGCCGGAATTAAGATTAGTTGGAATGAAAACATCACCATATCCAACACCATCAATTAATAAAACCTTCACCTGGAGTTTTGGCACATTTTCAGAATCCAATAACTCAAAGTACGCCACCTTACTCAATTGAGAAGCTTTTAATGCCTTTTTTTCAAGGCAGTAAATTTTAAATTTTATGTGCTCTCCGGCAAGGTAATACTGTTTATCCACTTGCATGTAAACGAGCTCCTGGTAATTTTCTTTTTGAAATGCTTCAAATTGATCAATCTTATCTGATTTTGGGTCATCAGCTATCGCAGGATAGAAATTAAATATCATCCCAAACAAAAGAACTGTATAAAAGTGTTTTATAATTATGGATTTTAAATGCATTTTATTCCCAAAAATCAGGTTCAACATTTGTTCCGTCTAATGTGCAATCAATGCAATATCTACTGGAAAATCGAATTACCGGGGGTGGAGGCAAAGGCTGCAACTCTATCAGCCACCAACCTTGCTCCACCATTTCTTCTACTCGGTCAGGAGAAACTAGAGAATCTTCACAAAACGGATAGTAATTTGGGAAAATAGTTGATGGTAAATCGCCTCTTCTGATAAAAATTCGATCTTCTTGTACAGATGATGCGTCAAAATAGCCCAATACAATCTCTTTTTCATCGCTTACGTTATAAACATTGCCTTTAATTATAGTCGGCTGAGGGTCAAAAAGTGTCCCAAGGTTTTCAGTAATTTTTTGCAACTCCTTCCAGTAATTATAAGATTCTTCGCTCAATGCATATTGCTTTACATTTATACTGTATTTCGATATTAGCCTATCCGTATTTGTGTCCACATATAAAAGGGGATAATCAGCAACAATATCTTTCATTAAATTTTTAGAATTGAAAAACTTAATAGAGGTAGATTTGCCGGATTTCCAGCAGGTATTAATTTGTTCTTCCCGTGGTTTTATTTTTCCTTCATCGCAATATATATTGGAATTATATGGTGTTCTAAATTTCCATGTTTCATCCCACTCCCAACGATAATACCATGTGCCATTTTCCGGATCATGTGTATTGACATATATTTGTACACCAGTTAATCCAACGCTGGATCTTTCCTCATACCTAAAAGTTACACTATCAATTTCTGGTGTTTCACGCATAGCTACGACCGAAGATTCATATTGATTTCCTGTCTTCGTTTGAATATGAATTTGGTATGATTTTCCTATTTGTGCATTGATATTTCCGGGGTAAACATATACTCCTTGAACATCTGATTCTACTAAAAAATATTTTTCTGATTCATCCGAAAGGCTTATAGATGCGCCCGATTCAGGAATAAATGCAGAGGTGTCAACTGGTGTTGATCTGGAAAGTTTTACCTCGAATGGTTCTTCTCCATCAGATAGAAATGCATCAACAACCAATAAATTTTCATATCCCAAGGAAGGAGGATCAAATTCCTTAACACAATTGCTTAAGAGCAAAACCAGAATGAATAGATTTAATATATTTATGAATTTATAATTCATTATTACCAAAAATCAGGTTTTACATTTGTTCCTGCCAAAGTGCAATCAATGCATCTCCTGCTAGACATTTGATAATCGAAGCCACCAAAATCATTCAGGATCTCACTTGCCAGAAAATATCCTGTTTGCAGCATATCTGGGATATTGTTAAATGATACAAGAGAGTCCATACAATCGGAATAATAATTTGGAAACCTGGTTTTGGGTAAATCGGAAGGCTTTATAAAAATTCTTTTTTCTTTGACAGTTGATGCATCAAAATACCCCAGAACAACTTCTTTATCGTCATTTACATTGAAGATATTACCTATTACAATGGAAGGTTGCGGGTCGAAAAGAGTGCCCAGGTTTTCAGTGATTTTCTGAAGCTCTTTCATGTAATTGTAAGATGCTTCGCTCAATGCATATTGTCTGACAATTATGCTATACTTAGAATTTAATCTATCTGTATTTGTAGCAACAAACCTAAGAGGATAATCGCTTATTATATCTTTGCTAAGGTTTCTAGAAGTCGCAATTTCAATAGATGTTGACCTGGTGTTCTTCCAGCATAAATTAATGTTATCAGTTCTTAGTAAAATCTGGCCATTCTCATATTTATGAAACGATGGATAAGGTGTTATAAACTGCCATGTTTCATGCCAGTCCCATCTATAATACCAGGTACTGTTCGATTCATCTCTTGTATTTACAAAAATCTGTACTCCATTTACCCCTGCAGAAGGCCTTTCTTCATATTCGAACCTCACATCCTCAATATCCGGAGTAGCCCGCATGGTTACCATTGACGATTTGTACTGATTACCATTTCGAGTCATAATTTGAAGTTGATACGATTTCCCAACCTGGGCATTGATTGTCCCTTCGTAGAAATAGATCCCAGGTTGTTGAGTTTCCTGAAGTTGGAATTCTTCACCAGTATCATCATTCAGACTAATGCTTGCTCCGGATTCCGGAGAAAATGCCACGGTATCTATAGGCACGGATCTTGACAGCTTTACTTCAAATTGTTCATCAGTATCTGATAATAATGCCTCCACTACCAGCAGGTTTTCATATCCTTGCGAAGGAGGTACAAATTCCTGAATACAGTTGCTGAAGACCAAAACAAGGTAAAACAGATTCAATATAGATTTTGAAAATTTCATTAAAATCTAAAATTGTAAGTGATGGTAGGAATAGCCTCGGCAAAAATCGATAGTTTATACCCTTTCACCTTTCCATTTTCCGAAACAAAATAAATGGAATAAGCATTATCTCTTCCCGTTACGTTGTAAATCGCAAATGTCCAGGAGCTGTGATTTAGTTTTTTTACTTTATGATTTCCTTCGAGGCTTATTGACAAATCAAGCCTGAAATAATCAGGTATTCTGAACTGGTTTCTTTCTGAATAATGTAATCGTTCCGTACCGCCAAAATTATACTTTGCGACAGGATAGGTGATTGGTCTTCCGGTACTATAGGTTAAATTCCCGGATACACTGAATCTTCTCGAAAATTTCCAGTTCGAAATCACCGTAAAATCGTGGGGTTTGTCGTAGCTCGCAGGGAAAAACTCACCGTTATTTATTGTCTCTCCATTGTATTGACCATCAACTTTAATAAGCGCCCGCGAGTAGGTATAGCTGACCCACCCATTAAGTTTACCTGTTTTCTTTTTCAATAAAAACTCAATACCATAAGATTTGCCCATACCGCTAACAATATCTGTTTCCACATGGTCGTTAAGCACTAATTGAGCGCCGCTTTTAAAATCGAGAATATCTTCTATTGTTTTATAATACCCCTCAATAGAACCTTCGATCGTATTATTTTTAAAATTTCTGTATATACCCAAAGACACCTGGTCTCCCACCTGGGGTTTCACATATGTATCACTTAATTTCCATATATCTGTCGGGGAAATCGAAGTGGTATTTGACAGCATGTGAATGTATTGCCGCATCCTGTTATAGCTCAATTTGAGGGAACTTTCATCATTCATGGAATATCTTGCTGAAAACCTTATTTCCGGGCCTTGATAGGTTTGAATGTTTTCCCTTTCACCATAGGTGGTTTCTCCTATTTTCGTTCCTTCTTCAATCGGTCCGTCCGGGGCATATTTATTTACGGTCTGCGGACCCAAATAATTATAAAATGAATACCTCAAGCCAAAATTCAATGCCAATCTCGGACTGATATCATATTTGTCACCCAGGTAAACAGCGCTCTCAAGTCCTTGCTCATTTTCCAGGATTATATCCGTGATCAAAGAATTATTTCCATTTTGTTTTAGTGTTCCCGGCTCAAGTCCATAGTAAATAGAGCTAATGCCGAAATCTATTTTGTGTTTGGAATTTGGAAAGTAGCTGAAGTCAATCTTTGCATTGAGGTTTTTAATAGAATAGTTCATATCAAATGCGTTGACTTCATTTTTAGTGCTGGAAACGGCATAATTATACCCTGAATAGACGCCGGAAAAAACACCATATAATTTATTATTGAATATGTGCTTCCATTGTAGTGAGGCATTTTGGTTGGTATAGTTGTAAATAGTATCTGAATTGAAACTGAAATCATCATTGCTGTAATATCCCGCCATATAGATGCTGTTTTTATCATTGATATCATATGATATTTTACCGAAGAAATCATAAAATGAAGCGGTGCTATTTTTAAGAGAAGCATTTGGTAACTTCTTTAAAATCCAATCGGAATATGTACTCCTCGCTCCAATGATATAGGAAGCCTTGTCTTTGGCAATCGGGCCTTCAAAAGTCAATCTTGCTGTTACAGGGCTTATACCTCCACTTCCCACAAACTTCTTATTATTCCCCTCTTTAGTCTGAACCTCCAAAACAGATGAAATCCTTCCGCCATATTGCGCGGGAATACCGCCTTTATAGAGTTCAACACTTTTTATTATATCTGGATTGAAAGAACTGAAAAATCCGAATAGATGCGTGGGATTGTAAACAATGGCATCATTGATCAGCATCAGGTTTTGATCCGCCGTACCTCCTCGCACGTTGATGCCGTTAGCGCCCTCACCAATTGACTGAACTCCCGGGAGCGTGAGAATAATCTTGAGTACATCCACCTCACCCAATATAGGTGGAACCTTTTTCATCGATTGAGCGTCTATCTTATCCAGACCCATTTGCATCCCGGCAATATTGACGTCTTTTTCAGATTCTATTATGACTTCTTTTAACGGTATAACATCTTCAATCAATTCAATATCCAGTTTTCCCTCCTGGTAGAGTATGACCTGCCTTTTAGTATCTTTATATCCTATGCATTTTAATAGCAATTCCTGTTCCCCGTTTGGGATCGTTAATGAATAATATCCAAATTGATCTGTCGCAACCCCTATTCGTGGATCATCAATATATATCAACGCTCCTACCAATGGTTCCCCGGTTTGTGAATCTCTAATATAACCAGCAAGATTGGTGTATTTTCCATCGACAAGCCTGGTCCTGTTTCCGATTTCTACAACCCTGTTTTCCAGTGTATTTTGCAATTTCACTTTCTTTTCTTCTTCTTTCATGAAATCAAATGCCTGAAAATCTGTAACAATCATATTTTCATTGGATCTATCAAAAAAGTTTATCGGTAGATCTGCCCTAATTTCATATCCCTGCGTAAGGATTATCTGATTATATTCATTTATAAAGAAGTGCAATTGGGTTTCTCGAAATACCCTTGTCAGGGCATTGTTTAAAGATTCCTTATTAAAAATCGCCGTGATATAAATGCTGTCAGCCATCTGTGGATGATACATAAACTCTACCGGTATTTGCCTTTCAATATCTTTTACAAAAAGGTTGAAAGGAGTATTTTCATATTTCCCAGAAACAATAAGGTCACTATTCTGACTAATTGATTTTGTAGAAATCAGGTTAATGAATATGAAAATAAATGGTAGAAGTTTATTCATGAATAATTCATTTATAAAAGCGATTCATAGTATTTTACAACTTCAACTAACTGAGAATCCGGATTATCTTTGAAACGGAAATTATTTTTCTTGATAAAGCTTTTAATTTCTTTTTTCCGATCCTCCAACACCTTTAATATTGAGCCTTTTTTTTTCACTTGGTAGAATGCATCTTTTTTCCTTATGAAGTATTTGTCTTTTTGACTGAATTCTTCGCTTAAAGTATTTATTTCGTTAGACCTTACTTTTTCCTTTCTCCTTTTTACCAATACTTTGGTACTAGCGCCTTCATACATCAAATCATAAAACCCCTCCCTGATTTTGGATAATGTATCTTTTTCAAGCCCGATAAAGCTGTGGTCAAAAAGCCTGAATCCAGCCACATTTTTACTGTATAGTTGTATCGGCGCAAGATATCCATCATTATTGAAATGCTCGAGCAATAGTAAATCCCTGTATATATCATATTTCATAAAAATGCTGTCAAAAGTATTGCCATTGTAAGTAACTTTCCCCTGCTCCCAGTAGTCATCATAAAAATATTGATGCCCTTGGACACCGAAATTATCGTCGTAATAGTTGCTACCGGTATATAATATTGAATTATTCCCAATTTGCTTATCATATAACGAAACGGCTTTTTCAAAAGCTGCATTAATGCTCTCTGTTTCCAGGTCGGGTTGCTGTTGTGCGAAAATGGAATAGGATGAAATCATTGAAAAAACCATCACTATACCAAATATTTTATTTGAGTTGAAATATCCGGTAAAGTTTTTTAACTGTTCTCTCATATGTTTAAATAAGAAAAATCATTGCATTTAAATGGTTTTATATCTCACGGATTAAGATTACAAAATATTTACAATTCAGAGAGGATCTTCCCACAATTAACAAATAATTATAAAAGTGTGAATAAAATCTGAGAAAATTCTGAATTGGTTGATTATTTCAACAAACGGTCTAATCTGCTAATCAATGGTCAATTATCAGGGTTTTGCCAGGGCACTTTCCCTGCAGATTGCACTTGATTCATCATAAGGTCGTTGAGTATTTTGAATTGCTCAGGTTCACTTTCTATCAGGTTTATGGTTTCGTAGGGGTCCTCATTCAGGTTATAAAGCTCCTGGGCTTCAAAAGGACTATTTTGTAATAATTTCCAGTTATTGTACTGTATTGCCTGAATTGTCAATCCTCCGTACCGGGTTCCTCCTTCTCTTCTTACGAAGTACAAAAACCTGTTTTCATTATTCATCTCCTTACCGAGTAAAACTGGTAAAAAACTAATACCATCTATTTCATGATCAACATTTATTTTTGATGCTTCCAGCAAGGTCGGGTATAAATCCATTGTCGCTGCCTTGAAATCAGTAATAGTTCTGGGTGCAATGTGATTTTTCCAAACGATCGATGTTGGCACTCTGATTCCGCCTTCATAAACACTCCCCTTCCCGTCTCTCAATGGTCCGTTATTAGCTGCAGCTCCGAGAAGACCTCCATTGTCGCTGCTAAACACAATGATGGTATTTTCGTACAGGTCATTTTCAATAAGCGAATTGACAACCAACCCAACGCCATGGTCTAAATGCTCAATAAATGCCACCAGCTTAGTTCTGCGTTCACTTAGGTTGGGATTGCGTTGTTTCACTTTTTTCAACCAATCTTCAGGTGGTTGTACCGGGTTATGGGGCGCATTGTAAGCCAGGTAAAGAAAGAAAGGTTTTGAGGATCCTTTTTGATTTTTTATGTATTCAATTGCCCATTGAGTGAAAATATCGGTAGCATGTCCTTTGGGATCAATTTCTTTTTCATTCTCCCGCATATAATTAATTCCATGCCTTCTATGCGTCCAATAGTCATCCATCATATCACCTAAATATCCGTGGAAAAAGTCAAATCCCCGTAGGGTCGGGATGTTGGGTTTTTCAAGGCCTAAATGCCATTTCCCAATGATCGCTGTTTTATAACCCCCTTCTTTAAACTTATCGGCAATGGTGGTCGCATCAGGGTCGAGATAGCCCCAATTATCATTGGCATGAGTTCTGATAACTCCTGGAACACCGACCTTATCAGGATAGCGACCTGTAATAAACGAGGCCCTTGTTGGCGAGCAGACAGGACAATTGGTGTAAAAATAATTAAACTTCATTCCCTCGTTGAACATCTTATCCATGTTAGGAGTCACAAGGTCTTTGGCTCCACAGGCAGCCACATCATAATACCCCTGATCATCTGTAAGAATTACAAGCACATTTGGTTTATTAATGTTCTGCTCAGATTGCGCAAAGGCAATTATGCTAAAAAAAATAATAGTGAATAGAAGTGAAATATGTTTTTTCATGGGATTGTGGTTGTGCGTGATCTTTCTTAATATTTAACTTTCCGAATCATCAAAAATAATATTGACAGGACTGTCATATTTAAGCCCCAGTAGCTTTGATGCGTTACCTTTGCAGATACCAATTTCAAGAAGTCCTAAATCATTGAAGATGACAAAACAATCTCCGTCATCCTGTTCATTGTACGAATAATTGATTTTATCAACTTTTTCTCTTCCAAAATGAACCGTGTATTGCTTATCTTTTTTAAGTATGTTAAAAACTTCTTCCTCAATGTTGGATATAAGGTTCCCGTAATGGTCAACCCTGATAACATTGCCGGAAATCTGCTTTTTTGTCGCTCTGAATTTCCTGTCAATTTTCCGGATATAATCCTTGGTATATGTTCCTATATCGTTCATCCCAGAGCCGCTTGCCAGCATTGCAGTTGCTTTGGCAAGAATATTTTTTGCAGGGAAGCTTTTGTTGTCACTTTCATTATTAAATAGCTCAGCAACCATAGTAGGATCTTTTTCGCAGATCAGGCTAAAAATTCCATTGTCAGGACCGACAAAAAATTGATCCTCAATTTTAAAAGCGAGATACCGGTCATTCCTTTCTCCATGGGAATTCACAGAAACTAAATGAACCGTTCCCTTAGGAAAGTCTCTATAGACCGATTTCAAAACGTATGCCGCGTGAGCTATATTAAATGATTCTATATCATGATTAATATCAAAAATCCTCAGTCCCGGATTAATTGAGATTATTTTCGCCTTTACAGCTGATACATAATGATCGCTCATGCCGAAATCAGACATAAAAGTTATTATAGCCATAGCAGAGATGAGAATTATTGCTTAATATTGTCGTGGCAAAAGTAAATATTTTTTAACCATAAACGATACGGTAAACAACTAATTAAAAATACGTTTGGTAGAAAAGGTAATAACTTTAGAGAATATCTCTCTCGTAGATTTTCTGGGAGTAGATAACAGCAACGTCAAGGAAGTAGCAACTTGCTTCCCAAAAACTAAAATCATTTCTCGTGGTAATGAAATCAGGATTCAAGGTTCAGGAACAGAAATATTACGTGTCAATGAACTTTTTAATTCTCTGGTAAACCATTATCATAAATTTGGTAAGGTGACGTTCAATAATGTTAAAACATACATTGAGCAGGGAAGTGTTGCAATAGAAATGAACGCAGAAAATGTGCTGATCTATGGCACGAGAGGCGCGCCTATTAAACCAAAAACTCCCAATCAGAAAAACTTTATCGAAAAGGTAAAGAAAAATGATGTTGTTTTTGCTGTTGGGCCAGCGGGTACAGGTAAAACATATATAGCTGTTGCGCTTGCAGTAAGGGCATTGAAAAATAAAGAGATCAAAAGGATAATTATTACGAGACCGGCAGTAGAAGCAGGGGAGAATCTTGGATTTTTGCCTGGTGATCTACAGGAAAAAATTGATCCATATCTAAGACCTGTATATGACGCCCTTGATGATATGATTCCCAGTGAAAAACTGAAATATTACCGGGAAAACAGGGTGATTGAAATAGCGCCATTGGCCTATATGCGCGGTCGAACTCTTAACAACGCATTTATACTTTTAGATGAGGCGCAAAACACTACTCCGATTCAATTAAAAATGTTTTTAACCAGGCTTGGGCAAAATTCAAAACTCATCATTAACGGAGACAGAACACAAATCGATCTTAAACCCAATCAAAAGTCAGGTTTAGACGAGGCTATTAGCATCTTAAAAAATGTAAAAGGCATTGGTTTTCTTGAGCTTGACGAAAGCGATGTTGTAAGGCATCAGATTGTTAAAGATATCATAAAAGCTTATGACAAATCGCCAGGGAAAAAGCGGTAAGGATATACAGGTTTTTAAAATTTCCAATGAAGAAGATATAAAATCAGCTCATAATATAAGATATGAGGTTTTTGTGATCGGGCAAAATGTGCCGTTTGACGAAGAAATTGATGAGTACGAAGAGGTGTCTTTTCATTTTTTAGCAAAAATAGAAGGAAAGATCCCTTGTGGCGCTGCACGATGGCGAATTACTGACAATGGTGTGAAACTCGAGAGGTTTTCTGTTCTGGAAAAGTATCGGGGAATGGGAATTGGCACAGCATTGGTTGATGCTGTTTTGAAAGATGTCGATTCAACTCCGGAGGCAAGAAATCAGCCATTATACCTGCATGCTCAACTGGGGGCAATAAAATTGTACCGTAATTTCGGATTTAAAAGGGTTGGAAAGATGTTTCAGGAATGCGACATTGACCACTACACAATGGTCAAAGAGTAATTATTGCCACTTTAATGAAGCCAGCTTATTTGTTAGGCTGTCGATGAGGAAGGTAACATGATAATCCAGAGAAGTTGTAAACTCTTTCTTTTCTTTTGCAGAAAGCGGGCCGTCTTTGAGTTTTTTCTTTATCTCGTCCAATAACTTCATTAATTCCTTCATGCCGAAAGTAGCGATCAAACTCTTCATTCTGTGTCGGAGCTGCCTGTATGTTACCAATTCTTCATCATAAATTGAAACTTTGAGCAATTCCAGGTTGATTTTAAATTCTTCGATGGTCATTTTTAAGAACTCCTGATATCTCATCAAATTATTCAAGAATAGTTTATCTGTTCTTTCAAATACAATTTTGGTGTCCTGCTCATCTTCAACTGGTTCAATATCAACTATATTCAATTCTTTAAATTCATCTACTATATTCAAATGTTCAACAATTTTGGCCCTCAGATCATCGATACTTATTGGTTTTAAAATAAAATCCTGCATTCCCGAAATAAATATTTCATCCCTTGTGGATTCAGTTGTGCTGGCAGTAAGTGCTAATATTGGTATATCTTTATAGTATTTGTCGTCCATCGATCTTATTCGGCGGGTCGTTTCAAGGCCATCAATTCCGGGCATTTGAATATCCATCAGAATCAGATCAAATGTTTTTTGTTGAATTTTATCTAAAGCCTCATATCCATCTGATGCCATTTCAACTGTAACCCCCCAGTCAGAAAGGATCTCTTCTATCAGAAATTGGTTGGTAGTAACATCCTCAACATATAAAATATGTAATTGCATTTTCCACTTAAAATCACTGATTTTTGATGTTGGCAGACTATTTATCGGAAGGCTCATGTCTGCTTTATCAAAAGGTAAGGTTACAGTAAATAACGATCCGACATTTTCTTTGCTTTTCACATCGATTGTTCCATGTTGGATTTCTACCAGGTTTTGAACAATCGACAACCCCAATCCAGTACCACCATATACTCGTGTTGTACTTTTATTTGCCTGATGGAACGGGTTAAAGATGTCTTTTATTTTATCACTTGCTATTCCAATGCCTGTATCCTGAACTGTAAACTTGAAGACATAAGCAGATTTGGATTTCTTCAAGAGATCAATTTCCATTTCAATTTTCCCTTTCGACGTAAATTTAATGGCATTTGAAAGTAAATTATTTAATACCTGGCTAAGCTTTATATAATCACCATTGATCACTTCAGGAACATTTTCAGAAATTCTGTAAGATATATTAAGGTTTTTATCCAGTGCCCTTGGCCTTAAACTTGCCATCACATTTTCAATGAGCTTCTTTATATTGAAATTAACTTTTTCAATTTCAATTTTTCCTGATTCAATTTTGGAGAAATCCAAAATGTCATTGATGAGGGAGAGTAGATTTTTGGATGAAAAATGTAAGGTTTGAAGAAGCTTCGATTGATCCTTTCTGGGTTTTCTCCTCAGCATCAATTCGGTCATACCCAATATGGCGTTCATTGGAGTTCTTATTTCATGACTCATGGCCGAGAAAAATTCATTTCTGGCTTTCATCACATTCTGAGTTTCTTTCTCGTAGTATTTTATTTTATTGATATTGGTTGAGATGCTCAGCATATTAACATCTCCATTAGCCAATTTTAAAGGCTTTTTAATGGTTTGATAGTAATTGACAACTCCAACACTGTCAGAAATTTGTTCTTCAATAAGAATCTCTTCACCACGGTTGATGACTTTTTCCTCTATCTCCATGTACTTTTGTTCCATACCCTCCGAAGCGGGGAACATGTTATTCTCAATTGAAAGAAATTCTTCTCGTGACAAGCCTGCGAGTTCTGCAACTGCTTTGTTACAATAAATCATCCGGCCATTTCCATCCCGCACAAAAATGAGATTTGGATCAGAATCAAAAAGTTGCTCAACAAACTCTTTCTGCATTTCTAATTCCAACTCAAATTTCTTTCGCTGGGTGATATCAACAGAGGTGGCCATCTCTATTACCAAATCATGCTCACGGAATTCTCTTTTTATCTTTGTTTCAAACCATCGAAATCGGCCATCTTTATGTTTTTGCCTATAGGTATAAAAGCTAAATGGAATTTTATTTTCCTGATCTGCTTTAAGCTGCCGTTGGTACTCCTCAAAATCGTCTTCATGTATCAATTCATTCCATTTTTCAAGGGAATTTATTTCATCAACACTGTAGCCTAAAAAATCGGTAATCGATGGACTCAAATAAATTAATTCATTTCCCTCGAATAATATATTGATATCATACGCATTTTCGGCAAGCAATTTATAGAGTTTATTCGCTCTGGCATCTTCCTCCGTATGAGATGTAATTTGGAAAAGAATATATTTCTGATGTTTTATTTTAAGTTTCTTAATTTCAACATTTAGCGGCCCCTTGTTGATACAATTCTTGAAACATGCCAGATAAGAAAGACTACTATTTTCACTATCCGTCAAAAGACTGATAATCCTTTTAATCTCTTTCACATCCTCTTTTTCAAGAAGGTTAAAGACATTATTGTTGAGAAGTTGCTCCGGTGTTAGTTTAAATAATATTTCACTGGACCTATTGCAGTACAATACATTTCCCGAATAATCGGTAGATAATATCGATTCCTGAGAGGAGTTTACAATTTCGGAAAGAAATTCCTGGTCCATAAAGCAAAAAATTCGTCGGGCCTAAAAAAATATCAATGCCCAAAAGATAAAACATTAATCAATTCAATATAATATTTTTTAAGTAATTTTTTAAATCTCTTAGAAAAAGCAATATTTATTATTGAAGTTTTTATATTTTGTAGATGAATATTCCGTTTCACTGGATATTATTCCAAATTTTCTCTAAGATTGATTTAAATTACTTTTTTGTTATATTCGAATATTTTATGTAATGTAACCTAGAAAATGAGTTGGATTATCTATCCATTCGCAAGAATCACACCTATGTTGACAATTGGTATCCTGTTAAAAGACTTGATAGGATGGCCGGGGAGGCATTGGTTAATAGGATTGTTATTTTTATTAGTATTATTGTCATTTTATTTATTCATTTTTAATCGTAGTTATCACGCGAAGAAAAATATATTCCCTGCTTTAGCCGCTTTAATATCCTTCATCATCGTTGGATTCATTTCTGCTCAACTCAACTATGTATTGAATCGTCCCGGTACAGAATATAAACATCAATCAGCAAAAGCTTTTTACATTGCAACCATCATATCAAGGCCCTCAGCAACACCAAAATCCATAAAATATAAAGCTTCAATTGAAAGCATAAAAAAAGGCGATCTTTGGTTTAAAGCCCAGGATGAAGTCATTTTGTATTTTAAATCAAAGCTCAATCCTGAATTTAATTATGGTGACAGGTTAATTGTGAAAGGAAATCCAACGCTGCACAAAAATCAAAAAAATCCATATGCATTCGATTATGCCCTTTACTTACAAAGACAAGGAATTTATTTTCAGGACTTTTTATCAGAGGGGGAATTCATTTCAATCGATGGTGATCGTGGAATTTCTCTCGGATTAATAGTTTTTGAAGTAGGGGCAGTATTCGAAAATGTATTGGCAGAGTATGTATCCTCTGAAAAAGCACGCAATTTGATGAAAGCGATGCTGTTGGGTCGAAGAGATGAAATTTCTCCGGAAATGGAATATGCCTATGCAGCTACTGGAACATCTCATATTCTAGCGGTATCAGGATTACATATTGGTATTATATATTTAATTTTTTCAACACTATTCAATTTTTTAAAATATGGGAAATCTAAATGGCTATACTATGTACTTGTCGCGATTTCTCTCTGGTCATTTGCTATTATTACCGGGCTTTCACCATCTGCACAAAGGGCAAGCATTATGTTCACATTCATTTTGGCGGGTAAGCTGTTGAGTAGAAATAATAACATTTACAATTCAATCCTGGCTTCTGCTTTTTTTATACTCCTATTCTCTCCAAACCTCATTTATTCAGTTTCTTTCCAGTTATCCTATGCAGCAGTATTCGGAATTGTCTATTTATATAAGAAAATCTACAACTTGATTTATGTTCAAAATAAGGTCATTAATTTCTTCTGGCAAATTACTGTACTTTCCATTTCAGCTCAAATCGCAACTTTTCCTATTACTATCTATTATTTTCATCAGTTTCCACTATTATTTCCATTCACCAACCTTGTTGCAATACCTACTGCTATAGTGGTAATTATATCTGGAATTTTAATTTTGGTTACATCGGGGCTGGGTCCTATTCCGGTTATTATAGGCAAATTTGTAGAAGGCTGGGTGATATATTACAATGATTTGATGACAACAATAAGCAGTCTAAATTTTGCCTTGATAGGAGATCTCTACTTAAAACCTGTTTATGTCTTTATAATCATTTTATGCGTAATCCTTATTTTGCAATTCTTAAATCAAAGGAAGCTGATATATTTTAAGAGTTTCACCATAATAATAGTACTATTCACAGTCTTTGTTTTGTTGGACAATTATTCAAAATCCGATCAAAGGAGTGTTACAATCTATCATATAAACAATAAATTTTATTTTGACATATTTGATGGATATTCCTGTTATACAAATATGATTGCATCCAACAATAAAAAAACAATTATCTACAATGTTATCCCAAACCGGAAGCGTCATTTAATAAAAGATATAAAAGGATTGAACAACGCCCATATGGTGAAAAAGATTGGTGAAAGTACTCTGATCTATTGGGAAGGCAAAACAATACTAATTCTCCGCGATGAGGTTGGGTTAACTAAAGCTACCAATCCATTAAAAATTGATTATTTAATTATTGGTGACAATTCCATCAGAGATTTAAATACCCTGGCGAAAAAATTAATCATTCTGAATATAATTATAGATCAAACCAATAGCAGGACCTTGCAAGAGAAAATACTGCAACAATCCAAAGATCTCAATATCGAAACACATTCGATAGAGGAAGATGGTGCATATTCCATAACTATTTAGTGCTTTTCACCTACTAGCTTTAACACAAAATTAATTACCTTTGCCCGCCTAAATGGATATGGGAAAATGAATTATTCTCACTAAAATTTGCTTTTAAATAGTAAAGTGTGTGGTTTATTCCCAATTATTGAACAAAAGGAAATTATAGATGTTTAATTATCCGTATGAATGTAACTGTTTGTCGAAAAGAACATTTTAACGCTGCCCATCGTTTACATAATCCCGAATGGTCCGATAAGAAAAATAAGGAGGTTTTTGGAAAATGTAATAATGATAATTTTCATGGCCACAACTATGAATTGGTTATTAAAATAACAGGTCAGCCGGATTCACAGACTGGCTTCGTGATTGATATGAAAATTTTAAGCGAAATTATTAAAGAAAATGTTTTAGACAGGTTTGATCATAAAAATTTAAATCTTGATACATATGAATTTAAAAAGCTGAATCCAACTTCCGAAAATATTGCAATAGCCATATGGAATTTGTTGAGAGAAAAAATTGACGAACAACTAGAAATTAAAGTAATTCTCTATGAAACAGAAAGAAACTTTGTGGAATATCCGTCCAGTTAATGGGCTCACAGTTGATGAAATAGGTGATGAACATATAGGTACGTCCCACGAAACACCTCTTCGTGAAGATGCTTTTGATCTTGATGATGAACTCAAAATTGAATTGATCCAAAAACATTTTAAAGAGATCATGCAAATCCTCGGTTTGGATCTGACGGATGATAGCCTCAAAGGAACTCCGGAAAGAGTTGCGAAAATGTATGTTAAAGAGATATTTTCAGGTCTCAACCCAAGAAATAAACCAAATATCAAGCTTTTTGAAAACAAGTACAATTACAAACAGATGCTTGTTGAAAAGGACATTACGATATATTCCAATTGCGAGCATCATTTCGTGCCAATCATTGGCAAGGTACACGTAGCATATATTTCAAGCGGTAAAGTGATTGGACTTTCGAAGATTAACAGGATAGTCCAATATTATGCCAAAAGACCACAAGTTCAGGAAAGGTTGACAGTTCAAATTGGAAATGAAATGAAGTCATTGCTTCAAACTGAAGATGTGGCGGTGATTATAGATGCAGAACATTTGTGTGTTTCTTCAAGAGGAGTTGAAGATACCTCCAGCAGTACGGTTACATCATTCTACAGTGGTAAATTTGAACAACAAGAAACCAAAAATGAATTTCTTACTTACACATATAGCAGATAGATAAGATCAAATAATTAAATTGAAGGCAGCATTCTTTGTTGCCTTTTTTTATTATCCAAAATTGGAATTACTCAAACTAACAAAAAACGGGATATATTGCCCTCACGGTGATTTTTATATTGATGCCTCCGGAAGAGTGGAGCGAAATGTCGTTACTCATGCCCACTCAGATCACGCAAAACCCGGGCATTCTCGCTATCTCACCCACAAAAGCTCTGAGTCATTATTAAGGGTGAGACTTGGCAATAAAATAAGCGTACAAACACTTGATTACCTGGAGGAAATTAAAATTAATGATGTCACGGTAAGCTTACATCCTGCCGGTCATATTTATGGTTCTTCTCAAATAAAAGTTTCCCATAAGGGAGAAAATTGGGTGGTGTCCGGTGATTATAAACTTGAAGATGATCAGCTCAGTAAACCGTTTGAACCAGTAAAATGTGATACTTTCATCACGGAATGCACCTTTGGATTACCTGTTTATAGTTGGCCCGATCAAAATTTTGTTTATCAGCAAATTAACGAATGGTGGAGGCAAAACAAATCAGAGGGGGTCACATCACTTTTATTTGGGTATTCTCTTGGAAAATCACAGCGAATCATAAAAAATATTGATCCTTCAATCGGGCCGATTTTTGTTCATAAAACCATAGGATTGATGAATGATGCCATTATTCGGGATGGTGGAAAGCTTCCCAAAACCAACATCATTGATGAAAAATCTGACATTCAAAGTATAAAAGGGAATTTGATCATTGCGCCTCCGTCAATTACGTCGCGAAGATTGATGCAGGGTTTGGCCCCAATTTCCAGAGCGATGGCATCCGGTTGGGCTCAGACAGGGAAGAATTTTGGTAGAAGCGCGGTCGATAAAGGATTTATTCTTTCAGATCATGTTGATTGGGATGGACTGATGAAAGCTATTGATTTATCAGAAGCTGATCGTATCATCACGATGCACGGATATACTGCTGAAGTATCAAGGTGGTCAAATGAAAACGGGAAAGATAGCTGTGAGCTAAACCAACTTTCAAACCAGCCTTATAAACTATGAACAGTCTTAATTCAATTAATTTCAATGGAAAAAGGAAGGATTTCTTAATCAGACATTTCTTTTGGGATCATCTCGGATTTACAGTTTTGTGATTTACCGCCCTATAAAAACAGGTATTTCACCAACTCGATTATAAAATTCAAAAAGGTAATTGACGTATTCAACTCTTATCCATTGAATTTTGTGATCAATTTAGGTGATATGATTGATAGGCACTGGAAAAGCTATGATGAGATATTGCCACTTTTTGACAAACTTAAGACGCCTGTTTACCATGTGCTTGGCAATCATGACTACGAGGTTGAAAACCAATATAAATCCATAGTTCATAAAAAGATTGGGACGAAAAGATTCTATGATTTTTCTATTGCCAAGTGGCGCTTCATAGTGTTGGATGGAAATGAAATAAGCACTTTTGCCAATTCTGCAGGTTCACCTCATTTTCTAAAAGCAGAGAAACAACTTGCAGATATGGAAGCGCAGAATCTTGTAAATGCCAATTTCTGGAATGGTGGGATTGGAAGGCAGCAGCAGGAGTGGTTGGAGAATACGCTTGCTAACGCTTCCGATAATCATGAAAATGTCATCATATTTTGCCACTATCCCATATACCCGGAGGATAAGCACAATCTCCTAAATGATAAAATGATATTGGAAACAATTACTTACTATGATTGCGTAAAGGCGTGGTTTAATGGCCACAATCATGTGGGTAATTATGGTATTTTCAAAAACATCCATTTTATCAATGTAAATGGAATAGTTGAAACTGAGTCGGAATTAGCATTTAGCATAGTTGACATTCAAGAGAATACCATGCGTATTAAAGGCTTTGGCAGTGAGCCTGACAGGGTTCTTTCTTTTTAATCAGATAGTGGGCCTATGGTATTTTGAGATCAATTATGAGTTTACTCTGAAAAGTATAAAACCCCTAAATCCCCTGAAGGGGACTTCTGAGAATCCTAACTTTTCGGAGTGGACTCAATTATACAATATTACAATACCTACTTCCTCGGATCTATATAGGTTTTCCACAATTTCAAATTGACAAAATACTGATCTTCTGCAATTCTAAAATCATCCGGGTGAAGGCCATTCAGATCCATAGTTTGTTCCTCCGTAGTTGGATAAATTAATTCAAATTTTCCAGGGGCTGTAGTCACTTTTATGGGCATTTTAAAATCCTTTACATCGGCCTTCCAGCTATAAGTAGCTTTTACTTCATCACCCTTTTTACTGAGCTTTACTAAAAAAATTGGCAGATTTTTATACCTGAAATATTGATCGAAAAAGTAATATAAATCCATACCGACCTTTGCACTTATATAATCAAATACCTGTTGACCATCAATAGATTGATATCTGAATTCCTGGTTTAAGCCTCTTAAAATTTCCATCCATAAAGCATCTTCGGCAATTACATGTCGCAATGTATTTAATACCAGTTGACCCTTATCGTACATGTCAGATGATCCTTCCATGTTTACATTAAAAGGGCCAATCATAGGCCTGTCATTTCTTATATTCTGCTTTTTACCATTGATGTATTTCATAGCTTGCGCATAGCCAAAAGCATGCTCCACATATAATCCCTCACTATAAGCCCCGAAGCTCTCATGCACCCACATATCTGCCACATCATTTGTAGTAATGTTATTGCCCCACCATTCATGGGCTGTTTCGTGGAGGATGATAAAATCGAACATTATCCCAACCTCAGATGAACCTGTACCTTTATAACCATTTAAATATTGATTTCCATAGGCGACGGCAGTTTGATGCTCCATACCAAGGTGTGGACTTTGGATGAGTTTGTAACCATCCCGGATAAATGGATACGGACCAAAATATTTATGGAAAAATTCCATCATGGGTTTTACTTGTGCAAATTGCCTTTTTGCTTTCTCCAGTTCCTGGGGGATTACATAATAATCCAGTGTCAGGGTATCTACTGCTTCGTCCACATATATATCATCGAAATGTGCAAAATCCCCAATGTTCACGGTCACATTGTAATTGTTGATGGGATAGCTGACAAACCAATCATATTTTGTCCAGCCATTTTTTAGTTTGGTTGTTGCTTTCAATCTGCCATTGGAAATATTTTCCAACCCATTGGGAACTGTAACACTTATCAACAAGCTGTCAGGCTCATCTGATTGGTGGTCCTTATTTGGCCACCATAGACTCGCCCCGGTTCCCTGGCATGCTACACCAACCCAGGGATTGCCAATACTATCCTGGGTCCAGATAAATCCGCCATCCCAGGGAGGTCGTTTAGCGACAATTGGTTTTCCCCCGTATTCAATTTTTAATTGTTGAAATGTTCCAATATTCAGTTCTTTTGGCAGCTCAATAAATACAGCATTGAATTCTCTATTAAATTTTAGTTTCTTTTTCCCATTGAGCAGGATCTTCTCAATGTTCATATTTTCAAATAAATCTACCTGGAGCAATTTGGTGTTTTCCATCACTTCAAAATATATTGTATTGGATCCTGAGACAGTTTTTGAAGCGGGATCTATTTTCACATCCAGGTGATAGTAGTGCACATCGTAGCAGGTCCTCGGTGGGGTGAGGTTTCCTCTCAACGAATCCTTTTTTGTAAACACGGTCTGTTCTTTACCCAATTGTGCACGGATTTGAGTGGTGTTTATTATGCTAAATAAAATGAGTATTGAAGTTAAGATTCTCATATAGAATTATTATTACTATTGTGGTTTAAAAATTATCACGAATATTTTGACCTTGTTTCTACCACATAAAAACGAATAGACAGAGTTTTAAAACTAGGTACGAAGTTCCCTCATCCATCGATTGTCATCGTACTTTTTGAACGGTTTAAAGGTAATCAAAGTGAAATAATTAAAAAATGGGATGGTCCCAATTATTGAACTACAGTAAGGCTTTAAATGTAAAGAGTTTGACAATTGATCTTCTTAACTTTTATTACCTTTTCGATTGGATATTAAATAATGGATCCACCACCAACATGAAAAATAGTCCATCTCTCCTTGTTCTGATTCTCATATTTGCCACATCATTTTCGTATGCTCATGTCAGAATTGATAGTCCAAAGGGAGGGGAGAGTTTTAAACCATTGACAGAAATTACAATTAATTGGACCGAACTCCAAAGTCATGATGAGAATAACTGGGACCTGTATTATTCGCTGGATGGAGGAGAAGTATGGGTGGAAATTGCCCTTGACGAAGCAGAGGCTTCACGGGAATATATTTGGAAAACTCCGCTTGCAGAGTCTTCTACTGCTAAAATCAAAGTTATACAGGACAATAATTCAGGGACAGATTATGAGGATATCAGTAAAGTATTTACCATTTCCAGTACAGCTACCGGAGGTAATGACCCCAACATCATTACGGCTCTGGAAGATTTTACATACCCCATCAAAGACCTCCAACTAACCAATTTTCCTAATCCATTCACAATAGAGACTACAATTCAATTTTCTGTATTACGGAAAAGTCACGTAACGTTGAATGTCTATAATATGCTGGGAAAAATAGTATTTTCAGGAGTTGATAAGACGTTTGATAAAGGGACATATGAAATTTCGTGGAAAAGCCATGATTTTCCCAGTGGTATTTATCTGTGTGATCTCAGGGCGGACAGTCAAAAAATCATCAATAAAATGGTCCTGAGATATTAAGATCATATTGCACCTCTTCATCTGGAGAACAGTCATAATAAACAATCATTTCCTTTATCAATTATACCTCACGGCAGGATCACGGTAGTATCCGTAACCACCGTTGATACGGCAAAATATCCAATAGCACCTTCGCTGAGATTGGTGAGCACATTGCCTTTTTGAACATCAAAAATACTCCCCCGCCATTCTGTCTCTGAAAGAAATGTGCGATAAAATGCCTGTTGGTCTTCGGACATAGAATACTTTCTTCTTAGAACGACCGATCCTGCAGGAAACAAGATACGTTCTTTGTCAGGTTTGAAAAGCTGATTTACATCAATTGATTCCAGCGTATAGTGCCAGGTCTTCGCCAATGTTTCTGTTTCTGGCAGATCCTTGTATCCTTGTAGGTGCCCCCAACCGATCCAATATTCTTTTTTCGATGGCTCGTTGCTGTCCTGGTAGTTTAGTTCATAAAACTCATTTTCTTCATCGACCATTCGATAGTCCAACGGTTTTAGTGGTGTTACAGGAACCATCCGTGTAGCGGCAGTATATTCCTTACCATTATAATTGATATATAATTGATAGGTCTTTCCTACTACAGCTTGTACGGTGTCAGAATAATACATCCCTGAGCCGGCTGGAAATTCTGTAAATAATGTCACCGTTCCTTCGGTGCCTACTGCCACAGTAGCTCCTGAAACCGGCTTGGGTTTTTCATTGATGCCTTCTATAGTTCCGGAAAGTCGTACGACGTGGCTTTTAAGCTCATTAGTGATTTGCGCCTCTACAACTATCAGATCCGTAGGTTTTGTATTCAAATCCCAACTGGTTGGTTCCTCACAAGCCAATAACACTAACAGCCAGGTGATATGTATCCATCTTTTTCTCATAGTTTGAAATTGTAACTGATGGAAGGAATGAAATTGTAAATATAGGTGTAGCTCGGTGTCAGAACGGGAGGAGGAAATACATTACCCGGAACTACTAAATCGCCATTGCCATTGGTAGTTTTATTGAAATTCAGATATACTGGATTTTGCTGACCGTAAACATTATATATGGAAAAATTGAGATAATGCCTGAATCGGCTTCCTGGTTTGTTTAAATGGAAATTAATTGATAAATCGAGTCGATGATAATCCGGCAAACGATCATTTCCACGTTTATCGTAAATGGGAACTTTTTGCGATTCAAATTGATAAAACCCAACGGGTGTGGTGATGCTTGCTCCCGTATTGTAAATCCAGTTTACGCTAATATCCCATTTCCTCCCTAACTTCTGCGAAAGAAATAATGAAATTTCATGGGGTCGGTCAAAATAGGTAGGGTATTGCTCGCCATTGTTTATTCCAATAGTTTTTCGAAAAGCTCGTGAATAGGCATAGCCTATCCATCCGGTCAGTTTTCCTTGCTTCTTTTTGAGTTGTATTTCTCCTCCATATGATTTCCCCTTGCCAAATCTCAACTCTCCTTCAATCAATGGATTCAGGATCATCGAAGCATGGTTGGTATAATCGATTTGGTTGTCCATCCATTTATAATACGCTTCTCCACTTAGTTCAAGACTCTTTTCCGGCCATTTTACAAATAACCCACCGCCTATTTGATCAGCTTTCTGAGGTTTAATATTCAAAGAACTGGGGAGCCATACTTCAAAATTGGTGAACGGACTGATGCTATTTGTGATCAAATGCACATTTTGGATGGAACGTGTATAAAACGCTTTAGCAGAAATTTTTTGAGATATTTGATAGGCTAAACCGAGCCTTGGCGCCAGCTCAACATAGGTATTATAGATTTCCGCCCCTGAAAACTCTTTGGCTTCAACCGGATTGTAGTTTTCATCATAAATATATTCAGTGGTCGGACCGAAATTCTGCCATACAGAAAGTCTCAATCCATATTTTACAGAAATCTTTTCCAGGAATTGTTGCTCATTGCCTGCATACAATACGATCTCATTGGTGTTTTTCTTTGGTACAATCGGTACGCCCTCAGGAAGTACTCCATTACCCGGTTCATAATTTCCAGGATTAAATCCATGAAAGCTGATCTTAGCTCCAAAATACAGGTTATTTTCAGGGTTTATAAAATAGCTGAAATCGGTTTTCAGGCTCACATTGGCAATGCTGGAATGCCAGCGATCATTTTTGGGAACGGAGGTGATTAAATAGTAATTGTACCATGAAGAATAAAGGGTGGTATTGGAAAATAATTTGCTGTTAAAGATATGATTCCACCGTAATGTACCTGCAAAATTTCCCCACTGAATCCCAGATTTTCCTATATCTTCGAAGTTGTCCAGACCTGAATAAAAAGAGAAGTACAGTCGGTTATTTTTATTGATGGCGACGTTGAATTTGGCATTAAAATCATAAAAGCCAATTTTGGAATTGCTTCCGGCAATCCGCTTTGTAAACCAATTGAGATTGGAAAATCGTCCGGAAATAAAGAAAGAGCTAAGATTTTTTTTCAATGGACCTTCTACCGCCAATCGGGTAGCTGCCATGCCCAGGCTACCGGAAAAGCCAAATTTTTTCAAATTCCCTTCATTAGTTTTTATTTCCATCAATGATGACAAACGGCCACCCTGCTGCACAGGTAAGTCTCCTTTATAAATTTTAATATCCTTTACCGCATCTGGAGTAATGGTAGAAAATAACCCTAGTACATGGGAAGGATTATAAATGGGTGCCTCATCCAGCAGGATCAGATTTTGATCACGGTCCCCTCCCCGAACATGAAAAAAGGTAGAACCATCTGCAAACAATTTTATCCCCGGGACAGATTGCAATGATTTTATCACGTCCATCTCTCCCATGAGTGCCGGCATCTGAGACACTGAAGTAGGTTTTAGTTCAGTGTGGCCCTTTTGCACATTTTCGATGAATGGAATGGATTTACTGGCATCAATCACGATCTCCTTGAGCAATTCGGTATCCTCTTCCAATACAATATTTAGCTCAGTGTTTTTATACAGTCTAATTTCCTTTTGAATGTGTTTATAACCAATAAAAGAATAGGTTAGTTGATAGGTTCCTTCTGGAATGGTGATGGAATAAAATCCATAGGCATTGGTGATTGAGCCGGATTTCAGTTCGTCGATAAAAATAGTAGCACCAATCAGTGACTCCCCGGAGCTCAGTTCCCGGATATTGCCACTAATGGTGTAATCTGATTTTTTTCTGATAGTATCAGTTTTTGGATGATCTTCAACTATCGCTTCCTTTGCCCTCCTTAAGACCACCTGCTTTTCTACCTGGACAAATTCTATTCCCAATGGGGAAAGTATCTCCATCAATATCTGCGATATGGATTTATTGTTGGCCTTATACGTAATTCTTTCCTGAACCGGAACAATCTTCCTGCTGTATGAAAACTTGATCCTTCCTTTCTTTTCTATCTGCTTCAATACTTTACCAAGCTTTTCAGATTTCAAAACCAGACTGATTTTATTGTCGAGTGGTAAAGACTGAGAAAAAACATGAAAATTCCATGAAAATACAAGTAAAAAAAATAGAAGGGTCAATAACCTTTTCATACACAGCGGGAATCTACTTTCATTGTTGAGAAAATGCTTAAATGAAAAAATGATATTTATAGTTCATAAGGATAATTTTTTAGCCTTTCTCATTTTTTTCAATCTCTTATCAATTTTTTTCTACAATCTTTATCCAACCTACGCTAAAGCTTCGACTGGCAAGCATTCTATCATTGAAGCATTTTAACATCCTTCCCCGGAAATTTCAATACTATCTCTCTTTCGCTCAATTTTCAAATCTAGGGTGGATTCCAGCACATTCAATATAGATTCCAGTGACTGGTTGTCAAAAGTGGTGGTCACAGGACAATTACTTAGCTGACTACCCACCAGTTTCAGATCGCTTTTATATATTTCATTGATGATGCGCACCACATCTGGCATCGGTGTATCTTCGAATATAATCTGTTTGGTTTTCCATGCATTGAAATTGATATTGTCATTGATGGATGCCTCAATTTTTGTTGTCAACTTATAAAATATTGCTTTCTGCCCTTTTACCAGTATCACTCTTTCATCAGGGTTTTCAGGCAGATAAACCGCAACTTTTCCGGAAGAAACGGTCACTTCGATCTCGTTTTGGTTTTCAAAGGCCTTCACATTGAATGATGTCCCCAATACCTCAACACGGATTTCTCCTGCTTTTATAATAAATGGGCGATCCGGATCTTTAGCTATTTCAAAAAAGGCTTCTCCATTCAACGCCACCAATCTTTTGTCCTTTTCAAATTTTTTTGGATAAGTTAATTTTGAATTTGAATTAACAGTTATTTTTGATCCTTCAGAAAGTTGCACTTCCTGAACTTGAGCTTCTGCCACTAATTGTTCCTGTGCAAAATTGTTGAGATGATAATATACGGCAAATGCGGCCACAATCATTAAAAGTACTACCGCAGCATATTTATATACATTCCCGAAAAGAGCTCTTTCTGTAGTTCCAGAGGTTTCAGCTTCAAAGTCAACCGCTTTTTCCAGCCGGTCCCATTCCACATCCAGGTCCCTGGAGGTCTTCCCATTCACACGATCCATTTCGTCCCAGGTCGCCTGATAGCTGTCGAAAATTTGCTGATGCGACTCGCGTTCCTTTAACCAGCTTTCCAGCTTCTGATTTTCTTCAGCAGAAATTTCATCACTCAGTTTTTTTGTGATAAAATTTAGAAATTCGATATGTTCGGATTTGGGGTTCATTTTATTTTGTCCACTTGTTTTTTAAGTGGCAGTTGGCAGTGATAGTGTGTAATTTCTTACTTTTAGAAATGCTTTGGATAGAGTTAATATTTCCATAGCTATTTCATGTGCCAATTGATACGCATTCGAATCCTTAAATCTCCAACTACTTAAATTCATAATATTAAAAATTACTACTCCTTTTTTTATTGCCACTGCTACTGCCACTTATGACTTTGGTACAAATTTCTCAGGATGATTTATCATACTCCCCAGCATTCTACCAACTTCATCATATTTATTCGTCAATTCAACATTTATTTTTTCATTAATGTAATTACAATCTTTTGCAAAATCCAACCATACACAAGTTTCACTTGCCTCACCATCTGCATCAGTCATCTTACTTGTGAAATGCTTAGGATAAATACGTTTTCTGTATCCTTCGGCAATATTTGAACAAACAGATCTTGATGACCTTCTTATTTGATCAGTAAGAGAATATCTTTCCTCTTTTGGGAAGTTTTTAGATACATTGAATATTTCCATAGCAAGTTCATATGCTAATTGATAAACTTTCAAATCTTTAAACCCCCGACTACTACCATTCATATTATTAAAATTTACTGCTCCTATTTATTTTCAACTACTCCTACTGACCACTGCCACTGCCAACTGCTACTTTCTCATTTCTATCACACATCAACATCCATTTACCCTTACTCATTCTTATAAATTTTGTAAAAAGAAAAATATCAATACCAATATCATATCAGACAGCTTTTCTCTAAGTGTTTTCAATGCCCTTGACATTTGAGTTTCTACGGTCTTTATAGAAATATTTAACTTTTCAGCTATCTCACGGTACTTTAATCCATCAAAGCGGTTCATCAAAAATATTTCACGGCATTTATCAGGCAGCGCATCCAATGCACGGTTGATCCTGCCTTCTGCTTCTGATGATTCCAGGTGGTCTCTTGACTCGATATATTTTCCGAGTTCAGCTTCACTTTGAGGTGTATTGAATTGAACCAGTTTTTTATGATCGCGGATATAGTTCAGACTTCGGTTATAAACGCCCTGGAAAAGATACGATTTAAGAGAGGTATTCAAATCGACTTCATTTCGCTTGTTCCAGAGATTTATAAATACATTGTGAACGATGTCCTTGGCTTCGTCAATATCCCGCACATATTTTTGAGCAAAGGAGCATAGTGGGGCAAAGTAGCTTCTGAACAAATCTTCAAAAGTTCCCTTATCGAGAGTTTCCATAGAGTCTGTCGGCTTTTTACCCAATTTTATTGAATTCTGATGGATAGGTATTAGAAAATTCAAAGCACAAATATCAAATATTATTCATTGTCAGGTAGTTAAAAAAACAGGAAATAGTTACGTTGGAGAGGAAAGAGCGTTTCATTTATAAAAAAAGACTGTCGGTACGAATTGCAATGCGCCCGACTTAAAATTATCTGTCTATCTATTCTTTATTGCTACTTGTAATTACATTATTTCGTATTATGCAATTTGATATTTATTAGAGTCGAATCTTATTTAGAACATCTTGACCTATTTGGAAAAATCGATTTCGGCATTTAGCAATTTCATGTGGGGATATCCGTTGCTGATACTTCTATTGGGAGGGGGTTTCTATTTCCTGGTGTATTCCCGGTTATTACCACTTCGGTATTTGCGCCATGCCATCCGGATTTTAACGGGGAAGTATGATGATCCCAATGAACCCGGCCAAATCAATCATTACCAGGCGTTATCCACTGCACTTTCTGCGACAATTGGCATGGGAAACATCAGTGGCGTGGCAGTAGCCATTGCGACAGGTGGGCCGGGAGCTATTTTCTGGTTGTGGGTGAGTGCTCTTTTTGGTGTGGCAACGAAATTCTTTACCTGCTCATTGGCTGTGATGTATCGCGGGTATGATGACCGTGGAGAAATTCAGGGAGGACCGATGTATGTAATTGTCGAAGGGCTTGGGAAAAACTGGAGGCCGCTGGCAGTGTTCTTTTCTCTTGCCGGGATGATTGGGGTTTTACCCGTATTTCAAGTCAACCAATATACACAGGCCATCAGGGATATTGTATTGACCGATCTTGGTATAGAGGGTTCGTTTACAACCAATCTAATCACTGCCATTGTTATTATTATAATTTCTTCCATGGTTATCTTTGGTGGTATAAAACGTATCGGAAAGGTAGCCGGTAGTCTTGTGCCCCTGATGACGGTGCTGTATGTAGGCGCTGTATTATTTATTATTTTCAGTTCACCGGATAAGATTATTCCTGGGATCAGCTTAATTATTACTGATGCTTTCACCGGCGATGCAGTTCTTGGTGGGGCACTGGGGAGTTTGATCATTGTAGGTATAAAGAGGGGAACTTTTTCAAACGAAGCCGGATTGGGGACTGCACCCATGGCTCACGGTGCAGCTAAAACCAATGAGCCCATTCGTGAAGGTTTGGTAGCCATGCTGGGACCAATTATAGATACCATGCTCATTTGTACCATGACTGCTTTGGCGCTCATCATCACCGGAGTCTGGAAAGAAAGCGATCAGAATGGTGTAACACTAACCGCAGAAGCATTTGCTGCTGGGATTCCCGGATACGGGCACTATATTTTGACGTTTTGCATTACGATTTTTTCTATGACCACACTATTTGCTTTCCCCTATTACGGCACCAAGTGCTTTGCTTTTGTGTTTGGAACAAAATATAGTTGGTTCTATAATTACTTCTATATCGCTTCAATCGTTGTTGGTGCTACGGCGCCTCTCAATATTGTTATAAATCTAATCGATGGGGTTTATGCATTAATGGCAATCCCAACCATGATCTCTGCAATTTTGCTTGCGCCGAAAGTGAGGAAAGCTTCCATTAAGTATTTCAGAGAATTGAGGGAAAAGGAATAAAACTAAGACTCACGAAGATTCCCTCATTTAAAATCCCGATATATTACACGGTCCTTCTCGATTTAATTTATTCTAATCCATGGTAGAAATTGAGAAGTCTTGCCATCTCTTCTGGCTTGTTTGACGAGATTTTTTCTCTTTTTGAAAAGCTGGTCAGCTCGCCTTGATGATTTTGGAGTGATTGTATTAATTTTTTAACTGATTTAATTTTTTCAATATCTTCAGGGCTTTTCATCAGATAGTGTATATCATTTTTTTTCTTAAACCTTGCTGGTTTTGATTCTTCAAAAGCTTTTGCCGGTTCTTTTTTTAAATATTCTATCTTCAATTTAGATATGATTGTTGGAAACTGATCATTCCACATTTTGACAAATCCTGAAACTAAATTTGATTGTCTCCCTCTCTCAATAAAAATGAAAACATCATTGCCAATGATCACTTTGTCGATCAATTCAGGATTTGCGAAAGCCATTATGGCATTATTAGAATTATATTCTAAATCACCATTGTACAGATTGTACCTCATAGGAAGATGAGATATTTGGTACTTCTTGTTATAATACACCTCGCCAACCTGAAATTCACTGTTAAGATATGGGGATCCTTCTATTTCTGAAGATGGTGGTTGAATTGTATTATTCAAATTTAGCTGACCTACTAAATCACCTAATCCAATGCTAATATAATCGTCCTGGGCAAAAAGAGTTATTGATGAAAAACCCAAAATTAAGATAAAAAGAAAAATATGTGTTTTCATTTTTTGATAATTCTTAGTCAATAATATTAGATAGAAAAAATTCACCCTTTGAAAAAAAAACGAAAAAGACTAACTCCTCGAAGAAATCAGCCTTTTTCTTATATTAAAAGAATCAAATGCCTAAAGCTTTTTTATTTCCTTCCACATCTACACCCACATCCGCGAAATCATCAAAAGCTTTTTCGGTTTTCCTGATCATGTGCTGTGCGATAAATGGAGCTCCTTCAGCGGCGCCGTCTTCGGGATGTTTCAGACAACATTCCCATTCCAAAACAGCCCAACCTTCATAGTCATATTCAGCCAATTTGCTTGAAATCGCCATGAAATCAACCTGCCCGTCTCCAAGCGATCTGAACCTGCCGGGGCGCTGTACCCAATCCTGATAACCGCCGTAAACACCTGATTTACCAGAAGGATTGAACTCCGCATCTTTCACATGGTACATTTTAATTTTATCATGATAATAATCGATGAATTGAATATAATCCAATTGCTGCAGGACAAAGTGGCTTGGATCATAATTGATATTTACCCTGCTATGATTTCCGGTGGCTTCAAGGAATGCCTCAAAAGTTACTCCGTCATGAAGGTCTTCCCCTGGGTGTAATTCGTAGCAAATATCTACACCATTTCTATCAAATTCGTCTAAAATAGGTTTCCATCTTTTTGCCAATTCATCAAAACCCATTTCCACCAATCCGGCAGGTCTTTGTGGCCAGGGATACATATATGGCCAAAGCAGAGCGCCGGAAAACGTGGCGTGTGCACTCAAACCCAAATTTTTACTTGCCCGGGCATTTTGCATCATTTGATCAACAGCCCATTCGGCCCTGGCTTTCGGATCATTCCTTACTTCTGGTGCTGCAAATCCATCAAACATGGTGTCATAGGCCGGATGAACGGCGACAAGCTGTCCCTGTAAATGTGAGGAAAGCTCAGTGATTTCCATGCCTGTACTTTGTACAATCCCCTTTACCTCATCTGCATAGTCCTTGCTTTCAGAAAGTTTTTTAAGGTCAACACACCTTGCGTCCCAGGTTGGGAGCTGAACCCCAATATAACCGAGTTCAGCCATGTATTTACAGATATTTTCTAAATTATTAAATGGGGCAGCATCGCCCATGAATTGCGCTAAAAATATTGCAGGTCCTTTCATTGTTTTATATTTATTGTTCTACTGTTATTTAACCTGCATAATGCAGGGAATAATTATTGATACTTGTAATGAGCTAGAAATCACGACATTGACTATGAATTATTAAGGTTAATTAAGGCTTATTAAATGCTAAAAAAATCGATGGTGATGATCTGCATTCCTTTCAGCATTTACGAATTCTATCATTCCATTTTCGTCCATGCGGCATTGTTTTGCCCGGAGGCAATCACAGCATCAATAAACTTCATTCCACGAACGCCATCTTCGACTGTCGGGAAATCATTATAAACGGCTTCAACCTCCGATCCATCAAGCTTTGCCTGAACAACTTTTGTGAAGTTCTGATAAATATTTGCAAATGCTTCCAGATAACCTTCCGGATGACCAGCAGGTGTTCTTGTATGAGCCGCTGCACTCGCATCCATATACCCGGAACCGGTTCTGTAAACCTCCATAGGCTTATCAAGCCATTTTACGTACATAGTGTTTGGATCGTGCTGGTGCCATTGAATACTACCTTTTTCTCCATAAATTCTGATGTTAAGGGGATTCTCCTCCCCTGCACTGATCTGACTGCAATGCAATACGCCCTTTGCTCCATTGTCGAATCGCAATAGTACGTTAGCGTCATCATCCAATAACCTGTTTTCTACAAATGTGGAAACATCGGCGCTGAGTTCGGTTATTTTAAGTCCTGAGATGGTTTCGGCTAGATTTTCTGCGTGTGTTCCAATGTCTCCGACAGATCCGGCTTTGCCAGACCTTTTTGGATCAGTTCTCCAGGTGGCTTGTTGCTGGCCTGTTTGCTCCAATGGAGTTGATAGCCAACCTTGTGGATATTCAACTACTATTTTCCTGATTTTTCCAAATACCCCGGATCTACACATCTCACGAGCCTGCTTCACCATTGGATAACCCGTATATGTGTGCGTCAATGCGAAAATGAGCCCTGTTTCATCCACAAGTTTTTGTAACTGTAAGGCTTCGTCAAGTGAAAATGAAATAGGCTTTTCACAAACTACATGAAATCCATTTTCAAGCGCCAGTTTTGCGGGTTCAAAATGTACATGGTTTGGCGTTACGATACTTACAAAATCCATTCTCACATCTGCCGGCAATTGACTTTCCTTTTCAAACATTTCATGGTAAGTCTTATATGTTCTTTCCTGTGGAAGGTATAGGTCCTGACCAGAAAGGATTGCGATTTCAGGATCAATGTGTAATGCACCACAGACAAGTTCGATCTGACCGTCAATACCGGCTGCCATTCTGTGAATTCCACCGATAAATGCGCCACGGCCTCCGCCGATCATTCCCATTCTTAGTTTTCTGCTCATTTTTAGAATTTATTTTTAGTTAAAAGATTATTTAATGCAGTCACGGTTTATTCGAATAAATCAATACATCAACCAAAAATGATCTCCCCGAATAAATTTTCTTATACCTACAATACAGATATTGAAATCTACAATCAATATTAAAAATTAATGGGGACAATAGTAAATTTTGGATGGAGTTTAGAAAGTGATCTCTATTTATTAAGCTTCATAAATTAAGATTGCAAATTGCATTTAAATTGCCAAAATATAAATTTGTTGGCGTTGACCTACATAGGTAATTAATTCAGTTTTTTAGAATTCAATGCCAGGTAAATCTGTCTTACTTTTAAAAAGTTATTTATGAATCTCGCGCATATGTAATATTCGGTTAAACAATAATCGCAATAAACATAGAAACTGAGTTGAGGAAAAGGATTCACATCGTATGTATATTTGTTATTCTGACTGTAACCACAGCCAGCGCAGACAAAAAAACCTTAAATATTACAAATGACAGGGCTTTTATCAATCCCGCATTAAATATTAGCTATCTGATTGACTCAAATAATGAAAAGAGCATTGAGGATATAACCAGCCCGGTATTACAGCACAATTTCTTCGATAATATTACAGATATTCCACAATCCAAATTGAGTCCGTTTACACTATGGATAAAATTTAAAGTCAAAAGTGATCTTGATGAATCTCCGTATCTCGAAATAGGAAATCAGGAAATAGATTCCATAGAGTATTATTTATTTAACAAAAACCAGGAATTGGTACATCACAAAAGTACCGGAAGTTATGCTTCTCTTCAACCAAGAGTTATTGAAAACAACCGGTTGACAATATCCATGAATTTATACGGAAATGAAGAATATACTTGTTATATAAAAATAATATCAAAGTCTTCCATGGCGGAGGTGCCAGTGAGGATAGCTTCACTAAAAACGTTTTATACATCCAGACAGTCAGATACCTTATGGCAAGGATTGTATTTTGGCTTAATGGTTTTTTTATTGATTTACAATGTCTTTTTATTTTTCACCTTAAAAGAACCTTCTTACCTGTATTTTGCATTATTTATCGCTTGTTCGGGCTTGCTTATTGGTTTACAAAATGGATTTGGACTCCATTACAATTGGGACCAAACAACTTATCTCAATCAGTTTGCTACGATACTTAGCGCTTTGGCTGGAATTTTTATAATTCTTTTTACTTCTAGTTTTCTAAATTCAAAAATAAAGTTTCCTATTCTTCATATCTGGTTGATGGCTAATATTGGGCTATTTCTTATTACCATATTATTAAACATTTCGGGCAAGGCTTTTATATCCGCAAAATTGTTGAGCTACAATTCAATAGCCGTATTCTTTTTCGTGATGCTTGCAGCAATCAAATCCTGGAAGAATGGTTATAATCCAGCAAAGTTTTTCCTGCTGGCCTGGTCATTGTTTGCTGTGGGCTTTATTATTCATATGCTTATAGAAGCAAATATATTATCATTAAACGAAGTCGCAGGAAGTATCTTCCAAATCAGCTCAGCGGTTTCAGTTCTGCTCATGTCATTTGCTATGGCAAAAAGAATCAATATTTATATTGATAAAAGTAATGCAGCCCAGGAATTGGTGATGCGAACTGAAATCGATAATGAATATCTGGTCTCAAATCAGAACCAACTTTTAGAAGCGAGAGTAAATCAAAAAACAAGAGATCTCGAGCAAACAATAGCTACATTAAGCCGTCAAAGAAAAGATTTACATGAAGCCAATGAATTTAAAAATAAAGTGTTCTCAATTATTTCTCATGACCTCAAAAGCCCGATTTCGACATTGGTGTCCCTGCTGAAATTAATGAAGATTCAATCATTGAATGAAACAGAAAAAGATAAGGTGATTGAAAGTCTTGACCTTACCTTGAAAAGCACTAAAAATCTGCTCGATAATATTCTGGCATGGGCATTTAAAGAAAACAATAATAAGCAAGATGTTGACGAAATTGAAGTATATGCGTTGGTAGAGGAAGCTTTTCAACTATTTAAATACCAGGCAAATCTGAAAGGAATAAATCTCGCCAATAGTGTTGAAAAAGAATTTCATATAATGGCCAACCGGGACATGCTCCAGCTTGTTTTACGAAACCTGATTTCTAATGCCATTAAGTTTACGAGAAAAAATGGTACGGTAGAAATCTGTATGGTACAGGATTACCTGGATCTTTCCTTACTTGTAAAAGACGATGGTGTTGGCATGAAAGAGGAGGTGATGTTGCGCCTTTTCAATGCAAATAAACATGTGAGTACCCGGGGCACTGATAATGAAAAAGGAACCGGACTGGGACTTATGTTATGCAAAGAATTTGTCGATAAGTACAATGGTTCCCTGGAGGTGGAGAGTAAAGTTGGAGAGGGCAGTACATTTACCATCAAATTAAAGAATGCTATTCCAATTCTTGAAACAGTATTTGCCTGATTGAGATTATCTGCCAATAAGGCTTTTATAAATATCTAAAACTTTACCGGCAGAAGCTTTCCATGAAAGTTTTGATATATCCTTTTTATTATTTGAAATAACCCGCTCTCTGAGTTTTGGATTTTGTTTGATTGAAACTATATGCTTTGCAAATTTCTTTGTTTCCAAAAAATTCGCTCTCGGAGTTCTCTTCAATACCTCAGATGCTCCTGTTCTGAAGGACAGTACGACCGGTAAACCGACATAGGCAGCTTCAATCGCAGCTAAACCAAATGGTTCTGAAACAGAGGGCATGCACAATACATCACATTCCTGGTAAATTTGAAAAAGTTGTGCTCTTTCCACATGTCCTAAATATTTAAAGTTTGACTCAATTTCTTTAAATCCTTGTACTTCTTCAAAATTGAAATTTTTCATCCCACTACCCACCACTATAAATTGTACATCCCGATCTTTTTCTAATATCCGCTTTGCGATATCCAGAAAATATTCAAATCCTTTATTCCCAAAAATCCTACCGGCAAATAAAACTTTGAATTTGTTATCCGATTTTTGATGAATTTCTTGCCTTATTTTGGGTTTAGATATCGCATTATAGACCGTTTCAATATTATTACCACTTAAACCATAAATGCTTTCAATAATACCTTTAGTATAATTACTTACTGAGATCACTTTATCAGCCTTTGACATTGCGTACCGCTCAACGTCATACACCCAGCTTACATTGTTGTGACCAACTCTATCAAATTCCAATGAATGTACATGCAATACCAGGGGCTTATTGTACTTGTTTTTTAATTGAATACCCGCTAAAAATGTCATCCAGTCATGGGCGTGAATGACGTCAAAATACCGGTTTTCTGCTAATTCTTCAACCAACTGGTTATAAGCAAAAATTTTATCTTTGACATTTTCTCCGAAGACATCGACCTCTTCATACAGCATCTTATATGAAATTTTATTGATTTTAATTTCTTTTTCAGGGGCTTCCTGGAGGATGTGCTCCGAAGTTGTATGAGGTATAGATTTTGGATTGCTATAGCTTGGATACGAAGGTGTAAAATACGGGTCTAGACTAACAGGTAATTCAAAATCCCCATTTTTTAGAACTTCAATATATTCTTTTAACATCTGATGTTTTTGCGAATCTGAAAGGTCACTGCTGCTGAGTAAAATCTCCTCATTAATCTGTACCTTGGATACGTTTGGATAGATGACTGTGAGGTCAACTATTTTTGACAATTCGTTATTTAGTCCTTCGCAAGCAACACCAACTCCACTTGTAATGGAAGGGTGATACTTCCATGAAAGTGAGAGCACCTTAATTTTTTCCATAAGACTTTCTTAAAAAATGACCTTTATCTCACCATTTGGGTAAAATGACAGTGTGAGATTTATCAAAGAAAGTTAAGGAATAATATTTATAATAGCCTGAATTATTCAGTTGAAATTTTTAACTAAATAATTCGGGAAATAATTAATGAAACACACTAATGAGCAAAAAATTGAATATTCTTAATAGGAAAACTTGTTCCACAGTCCTAGGCCATTCATTATTCATGTATTTACATGATAAATATCTAATAATGAGCCAACTCCAAAAGACCAGTGTTCATTAATTTTCGGCTCCTTTAGCCCTACACCAAATAGGAGAAGTTGTTGGACATAAAAAAAGCCCGGATCCGGGCTTGAATATTATCCTATCTTTTTATAGTAGTAAAGTTTTTCATAGTACTGATATGCCATTCTATCGGAATCGAAATATGGCACAACATCCTGCATACTACTCTTCATGATTGATTTCCATCTCTCTGGATCGTTATAATAAACAGGAATGATTTCCTCTTCCAAAATTTCTAATAAATTTTGAAGGTCTATTTGATCTTGCTGATGTACAGGAAGTGAAAGATCTACCGGAGGCACGATAAAACTATTTACACCGTGTTTTGAATATTCCGGTATCCAGCCATCATATGTTGAAAAATTGACAGCTCCATTCATCGAAGCAGCCATACCACTTGTTCCGGAAGCTTCTCTTGGAAGTCTCGGATTGTTGAGCCATACATCAGCACCACATTTCAGCATGCGTGAAAGTTGCAGCTCATAACCAACTAAAACGGCCAAATTCGGATGTTTCTTACTTAAATGAACCAGACTGTTAAATATGCTTATGGCGTTATAATCCATCGGATAAGGCTTCCCCGCCCATATAATTTGAACAGGTCTTTCTTCATTTGCCATGATTCTGTTAAATCTTTCAATATCCTGAGTAATTAAACCTGGCCTCTTGTATTCAGCAAATCTTCTTGCCCACACAATGGTCAATACCTCTTTATCGAAAAGCTGACCAGTCTGGTCTGCAACAAGGTCAAACAAGGTTTGTTTTAATTCTTTTTTCCTGGCAATGAGGATTTCATCTTCTCCTCTTCTAAGCGCTCTATCAAGTTCAAAATCTGCCCAGTATTTCTTATTCTGAGCGTTTGTAATGGAGATTATAGGACAAATACCTTCAAATTTATTCCACATTTTATTGGCTACTTCTCCATGAATTTTAGAAACGCCATTCGAAATCTTTGCGAGTCTCAGCGCAACCAGTGTATGATTGAATTCATTGTCTTTAATTCCAGTAATTTTTCGGACTTCATCAAACGGGATACCGCAGAAAAAGCCGAGATTTTCTAAAAGCCTGATGTCATGTTTTTCGTTACCGGCCGCTTCTGGAGTATGTGTTGTAAGTACAAGCTTTTCTTTTAATTCTTTGAGGTCTTTATTTTTACTATAAAGAGAAAATGCGAGGGAAAGTGCATGAGCTTCGTTCATATGATAAATCTCAGTCTCGTGACCGAGCAATTCCAATAATTTCACTCCTCCAACTCCAAGAAGTATACTTTGAGCAACTTTTCCTGCCGGATCAGAATCATAAAGTCTGTGAGAGGTAGTTTGAGCTAAATAGTCATTTTCGGGTACATCTGTTGATAGAAAAAACATTGGGACCGATCCAAAAACCTCCGGTGAAAGATAATAAGCTTTGACATGAATAAGATGGTTGTTGATTTCAATCTGAAAGTTAATTCCAGTATCTTCTAGAAATGAATACAATTTTTCCTGAAAAAGAGCATCCATAGATTGATCTCCTCTTCGAACCTGATCATAATATCCGTATTTCCACAATACACCAATCCCGATCACATTTTGCTTAAGTTCATAAGCGCTTCTCATGTGAGAGCCGGCCAAAAATCCAAGTCCCCCCGAATAGGTCTTTAAAGGTTGGGCAATTGCAAACTCCATGCTGAAGTATGCTACACATTTTTTATATTTTGGGTCAAACTCATAAGGATGTTGAAATTTTTCTGGTAAAGCCATTTTTTATATAAATTAATTTCTTAAGATCTTTTTAATTCCTTTTCTAGCGAAGGCGCAAAAATAAGTCAAAATTTAATAATTCAAAGAATTCTTTGGATTGAAAAAGCAGAATGGGTAATCATAGATATATGTACAAAATAAAAACCCTAACCAAATATGTTCAGTCAGGGTTTCGTGTATTTAAAATTATAATATTATACCAATGACTTATCTATAATATTTAGATTTTTCTCAATTACACTATCTAGTGTTTCTGCGGTTAAAGTACCTTTAAATATACTGTCATCAACATCATAAAGCACATCATTATTCGAATTGGCACTTTTTAATGCGATTACTCTAATATGCTCGGTTTTAGAATTTTGCTTTAGTACACTGATAAAATTCAGAATATCACCGGGCATAAAATTATCATCAATCAATATTGCCCTCGGTTTGTTTTTGGTGATTCTATCAAAACTATCTTTTACATTAAAACAAACATCAGCAACGTAATTTTTATTGCGTATTCCGCTCAAACTATGATGAATGGATGTGATTTCAATAGGATTGTTACCTATTATAAGCACTGAAACCTGCTCTCTTTTTATCCCTAATATTTGAGCCCAATTTTCAGATTCGAAAGTATAAGTTGTGTTTAACATAGCATTCTTATTTATTAGTTTAATACAATTATATATAAATAAGACTATACAAATGTATATTGATTTATTGTATTAATACAATTCTTCCGTAATAATAATACTTAATGCAGTTAATTTTAACTAACTATAATTAAATGATTTTTGTTTCATTTATCATCTATAAAGTTCATTAAAATTTTAGCGGCTTAAATATAAACCTTTTAAATGTAAGGTTTAATAGCCAGTCGTAGTTATTTAAAGAGTTAACAATCTTTAACCGATATTTGGGTATGTTCACCGTGGATTGTAGAAAATTGACGATGTTGAAAAGTTTGGTAAGAGTGCATTTCTATGGGGTAATTCCATAATTCTAAAAAATACTCATTTCAAGGTATTTGAATCAGAAGGCGGATTTACTTTTGCGAAAGTTTTTCAATAATAGAATTAATATGGTTGGCAAAAGCATCTTGCCAGTTATCATCTCCATCCCATTGCTCTCCCAAATAAATGTCTCCGCTGTTGATATGCTTGACATAATATTTATAGACCATCTCATCGATAGGAATATTTTTTACTGATACATTCCCATCTTTTCCCTTGCGAACTGTTATCAGCTCCTTCACCTCATTGTTGATTTCATAGCCTAATAATTTTCTTACGCTCTTACCGGAATTTTTTACCCTGAGAAGCACAAATTGAAATCCTTTGGAAGCCAATTTTTTTTCGTTATAATCGTAAGAAATAAATCCAAACTTATACGGATAATTGACCATTAATTGCTCCAGTTGACTATTTTTTAATAAATTCTTTGAATTCTCATCATTGATTAAATCAGCCATTTTACCAGAAGTATCGTCCGTTGGTATATCATCGAATTTAGGAATGGCAATTCTGTCAATTCTTAAGTCTGTATTAAAGGTTTCAAATCTTTTTCCTTTGACAATATTAATATTTCCGAAATATTCCGGTTGGTCAATAATCAGAAGATTTTCCAAAACCACATCAGCATTGTCTATACTCCTCGCCAAATTCCTGAAAAGAATTTCTAAATCGCTTGTTTGAGATTTCCAAGCCGGTTGGTTATGAGCAATAAATTCAGGTCTCTTATTGAAAGGAGTAACAATACCGAAAAACTGCTCCCGGCCATTTATAACATCTCTGGACAACAATAATATATTTTTAATATCCCTTCTGATCATTTGATTTATAATCGCCCTCTGCACATCGGGACCACATATCAAATCATCAATGTAAAAGTACATAACAGCATCGATCCCCAATTTCTTAATATAAAAATGAGCTTCCTCTGCAAATGATTTCCAGTCGCTTCTTTTCGTATTATCTCCATTATTTAGTGAAATCGCCACAATGGTTTTGGAGATAAGCAGATCCTTCGGGATATTGGAGGTGCCGCTATTGAGCACTGCTTTCATTTTGTATTCAGCGGAGCTCAACGCCTGGGAAAAGCATATTGTTTGGATAAACAACAATAGAATTGTAATCAGAAGAAACTTATATCTGCCTTGTACCATAGAAAAAATATTGCATAAATATACAATTGCTTTTTTGTTGAAAATAAATCTCAAATGAACTTTTGTTTTAAATAATAAGCAGTATGATTATTATTTAGCTTAATCATATCTTCGGGTATTCCTTCAAAAACCACCTCTCCTCCAAGATCACCACCTTCGGGACCTAAATCAATAATCCAATCCGCAGATTTAATGACTTCTACATTGTGCTCGATTATAATCACAGAGTGCCCCCTGTTTATCAAAGCATTTATAGCAGTCAGAAGTTTTTCTATGTCATGAAAGTGTAAACCAGTCGTAGGTTCATCAAAAATAAACAATACATTATCATTGGTATTATTATGCCCTTTCCCAAGGAATGACGCAAGCTTTACTCGTTGCGCTTCTCCGCCACTCAGCGTATTTGAAGATTGACCCAAACCTATATATCCCAAGCCAACATCCTGCAGAGGCTTCAACCTCGTGATAATGGTCTTTTTATCATGAAAAAATTCAATCGCATCATTAACTGTAAGGCTCAATATTTCAGATATATTTTTCCCGTGATATTTCACTTCTAAAATTTCGGATTTAAATCGTTTCCCATGACAACTTTCGCAGGTAAGAAATATATCCGCCATAAATTGCATTTCAATTTTCACTGTTCCCTCACCCTGGCATTCTTCACATCTGCCTCCATCTACATTAAAAGAGAAAAAAGATGGTTTATAACCCCTGGATTTTGACAGAGATTGTTCTGAATAAAGTTGCCTGATTTGATCATATGCCTTTACGTAGGTTACGGGATTTGATCTCGAGGATTTTCCTATGGGGTTTTGATCGATATATTCGATAGATGTGATTTTATTAATGTCACCTTCAATCTTTTCGTATTTCCCTGTTAATTCCGAAGCAATTCCCATTTTCTTCCCTATTGCTGGATAAAGAATCCTTTTTACAAGGGTAGATTTTCCAGAACCACTCACCCCGGATATGACAGTTAGAATACCCAATGGAATTTTAACATCTATAGTTTTCAGGTTATTTTCCCTTGCCCCAAAAATATCAATGGAATATTTCCATGACCTCCTCAGCTTCGGTATTTCAATTTTATCTATTCCATTTAAATATCTTGTCGTATATGTCAATCCGGGGTTCTTTGTATCTTTTACATTTCCCTGGAAAACAAGCTCTCCACCATGAGATCCCGCATCCGGCCCAATATCAATTGTTTGATCCGCAGCTCGCATAATTTCCTCTTCATGCTCTACCACAATCACTGTATTTCCGAGATTTCGTAAATATTTCAATACTTCTATCAATTGAGAAGTATCTCTTGGATGCAAACCAATACTTGGTTCATCCAGAATGTACATAGAACCCACCAGTGAGCTGCCAAGAGATGTCGCAAGTTTAATCCGCTGAAATTCTCCACCGGAGAGTGAGTTGGTAAGTCTGTTCAGAGTCAGATAGCCCAAACCCACTTTTTCCATATAGCCTATTCGATTGTTGATTTCCTTAAGAATTCGCTTGGATACCTGGGTTTTATATTCATCGAGCTGAAGATCTTTGAAAAACTGACTGAGTTTATCAATCTGCATCAATACCAGATCAATGATGGATTTCTCTCCAATTTTCACATAAGAAGCATCTTTTCTCAATTTGGTGCCACGGCACTCAGGGCAAACGGTCCGCCCCCGATACCTTGATAGCATTACCCTGTATTGTATCTTATGTGATTTTGACTCAATAAATTTGAAAAACGAATTAATGCCACTAAAATATTTATTCCCATCCCAAAGCAACTGCTGCTCTGATTTGGATAGGTCTTTAAAAGGTCTGTGAATGGGAAAGCCAAAATTTGAAGCGCTTATGAGAAAGTTATTCAGCCATTTTTTCATAGACTCACTTCGCCATGGCACGATCGCTCCTTCATACACAGACAAATTGGTATCCTGAATAACCAATTCAGGGTCAATGCCCAATATCTTCCCAAATCCTTCACATCTTTTACATGCTCCATAGGGATTATTGAAACTAAAAAGATTTATACTTGGCTCTTCGAATACTATTCCATCTGCTTCAAACTTATCAGAAAATGATTTTTCATGCTCTCCAATAAATTTCACAATGCATATATCCTGACCTTCAAAAAAAGCAGTTTGAACAGAATCTGAAATTCTGTAAATATTGTCTTCATCATCTTTAATTACCGATGCACGATCAATCAGTATTTGAAAATCTTCAAATTTGAAATCCTCAGAGAAATTTTCTATCAAGTTTTCAATTTCAGTTATTTCTCCTTTCACCAATACCCTTGTATATCCTTTACTCAACAGTATCTTTAGTTCTTCAATTAAGGGTCTTCCATATTGATGCAATGGGCTCAGAATCATAAATCTTTGTCCATTCTCCCGGTCATTTATATAATTTACTACATCAGTGACGGAATCTCTGGAGACAAGCGCCCCGCTTACCGGCGAATAGGTATCCCCTACTCTTGCAAATAATAATTTCAGGTAATCATATATTTCAGTTGTAGTTCCAACTGTAGATCTTGGATTTCTTGTATTTACCTTCTGCTCGATGGCAATGGCGGGAGATACACCTTTTATGTAATCTACTTCAGGTTTTTCCATTCTACCCAAAAATTGCCTCGCGTAGGAGCTTAAACTTTCTACATACATCCTTTGTCCTTCGGCGAATAGGGTATCAAAAGCCAATGAAGACTTCCCCGAACCGGAAAGGCCTGTAATAACCACAAATTTATTTCTAGGAATTGCGACCGAAAGATTTTTAAGGTTATTGACTCTTGCTCCTTTGATGATAATAAATTCCTTCGGATCTAATTTTTCAAAAAAATCTTTTGGCTGTACTGCTACTTTTGTCGTCATAGACTCCAAATATAAAAACGTGAAACTTTATATTAAAAAAACTTTAATATAATAGCTTAATAAAACTCATTAAAAAGTTTATGAATATTTCAATTTAATTAGAGATTAATGATGCGTTTCTCAATAATTTATTGCAATAATTAATTAATTTATAAAGTTTAGCAAGGATACTTCTTTTAAGAAAGTTTTGTATGTTTTTTGCTTATTATATACATTTGGAACTTAAAAGAAATTTTTAACTTAAATAAAACAGTATAATATGGTGTAAAATTCTACGTTAACTAAATGTAATTTATAATGAAGAAGTACGAGATTAGTGACAGTGAGTTGGTATCACTTTACATTAACGGAAACGAAGAAGCTTTTAAAGAATTACTCATAAGACATAAAAACAGGGTGTTCACGACAATACATCTTATAGTCAAAGACAGGTATCTGGCAGAGGATCTTTTGCAGGAAACCTTTATAAAAGCCATCAAAACGATAAAATCAGGCCGATACAATGATGAAGGGAAGTTTTTGCCATGGATATTACGTATTGGTCACAATTTAGCCATCGATACGTTCAGGAGGGCAAAAAGATATCCCACTGTATTAATGGAAGACGGAAGTAATATTTTCGATACATTGGAGTTTGCCGAATCTCCGGTCGAAGACAAACAAATAATGATAGACTCCGTCAATAAATTGAAAGGACATATTCAAGAGCTTCCAGACAGCCAGAAGCAAGTATTAATAATGAGATCTTACCTCGACATGAGCTTTAAAGAAATAGCCGAAGCTACGGGGGTAAGTATAAACACAGCCCTGGGGAGAATGAGATATGCCCTCATTAACCTCAAGAAAAAAATGAAGGAAAATAACTTAGCCTATGACAAAAACAATTACCCGAGATGATGTATTGAGATACATTTACAAGGAAACTTCAAATGAAGAAACCCTAGCTATTGAAAAGCAATTACTCGTAAATGCTTCACTGGTAGATTTTTATAATCAGACAAAAGAGACCATTAGAAGCATTGATGAACTACGACTCGAGCCGTCCATAAACTTTCTAAACAATATTGTTGACTACTCCGGGTCCTTAAAATTTGAATCCATTAGCTAAACTCAGTTTTACAATTTGAATTAAGGCTTCCCAAATAAGCCCCTTGGTTTAGAGATTATTTTTTTAGCTCACTTTTAATAGCTACTTTTTATAAATAATCTCAAACAGGGAAAATATTGTCAATTATTTATGTGCGGCATCAATCTGATTATCGACAAAAAGAAAGCACTCAATCCCGATGCAATCAATAAAATGTCGGAAATTACCCGTCATCGCGGTCCGGATGAATCGAAATCGACTTTGTTAAAATCAGATGAAGGGTCAATTTTTATAGCTGTAAATCGTTTAAAAATTACAGACCAGACCGATGCAGCCGCACAACCATTCATTTCTGAGGATTCAAAATATGCGTTATTATTCAATGGCGAAATTTATAACTTTCAAAGTTTGAAAAATGAACTGCTGGACCAAAAGGTGAGGTTTACATCGCATTCTGATACCGAGGTATTATTCCATTGGTTGATTCTAAAAGGTAGAGATGGGTTCGACAGCCTGGAAGGCATGTTTGCCATTATTTTCATCGATATAGAGCAAAATAAAATACTAATAGCAAGAGACAGGTATGGCATAAAACCTTTTTACTACTATGAGAATGAACAGTATTTCATCTGTTCATCTGAAATAAAATCAATAATTGGTTCGGGTTTAGTCAAAAAGAAACTCAATTCATCTCAGATCAATCATTACTTTCAGTTTAAATATGTCGAACCTCCGGAAACGTTTTACAAAAATATATTTGAGTTGACACAAGGTAAAATCTTGACAATTCACGGAAATAAAATCAAAATTGAATCTTTTCTAAAAACCAGAAAAAGCAAAAATACCTCAAAACCAGACATTAACACTATTGAGGAATTAATAAATAACAGCCTGATCCAGCAAATTGATGCCAAAGTCCCGCTCGGGTTGCTGCTCAGTGGTGGTGTCGATAGCACACTTTTACTGGCGCTGGCTCATAAAGAAGGATTCACCTTGCCAACCTATTCTATTGTAAACTCTGAGGCAGACAACTCGTTTGGGACTAAAGACTATATTTATTCCAGGTTGGCTGCCAAGACATATAATAGCGAACACCATGAACTTGAAATTGACATTTCTTTACTTGATAGTTTTGACGATTTTATTGAAAAATTAGATCAACCTATTGGGGATTCATCATTACTGATGACATCTGAAATAAGCAAATATGCCTCAGAATCCTTGCCTAACCAGCAGAATGGTATGAAAATATTACTATCCGGGGCTGGTGCCGATGAGCTATTTGCGGGATACAACAGGCATTGGGCTTTTTTCAATTACTTAAAATATCAGGGTTTGCTCAAAAACTTGCAACCACTCTTAAGTCCTGTATGCAAATTATTACCAACAGGGTTTCCGCATCCTTTTCGGAAACAGTTTAAACTCCTTAGAAAATGGTCTGATGCCTATGATAAATCTCCAAAACAAACATTCATAAATTATTTATCTTTTAATGAGTTCAAAGAAATGAACTCCCAGGCAGATGATGAAATCAATAATCAAAATCAGGATGATTTGATGACTTGGGCGTTGAATCACGACAGGAATTACTATTTAGTGTCACTAAGAAAACGCATCTCTCGTTTTTGCAATATAATTATTTTAATATTTTATTGCACTCTTAATTTTCTGATTTCTGATGGATTTCGAACTAACTTTTAGCTTTTCCATTTCTGAAC
>JAJRQT010000020.1 GCA_024280115.1 Bacteroidota bacterium
TGACATTGCAAAGCTAAAGAAGATTTTAAAATATGATTATTTTTAGAAAAATAACAGCCTCCTTTTTGTCCACTTGAACCAATCGACTCTAAAATAGCCTACTTTTTGTCCATTATACCAAAAATCTCGATGAAGTGGATGATTTTTCACTTGTGGGCTATCGGGAAGGGACGAAGACTTATATGGAGGCCAAGTTTCACCGGCGTACCATCTGGATATGGGACAAAAACCACGGCTACCCTTTAGAATGCGAACTTTTGGTTAAAAGAGAAGAAGACGGCTTCAAGGCCTCATGGGCCAACATGTCAAAGGAACTGACGACTGAAAAACTGGCCTACATGCAGGGACAGCGATATTTTGTAGAGCAATCTTTCAAGGAAAGTAAGAATCAGGTGGCCATGGGAGATTACCAGGTCAGGTCATGGGAAGGCACCCATCGCCAAGTGGCATGCAGTATGCTTGCCTTGAATTTTTTGATGGAAAAGCGCCATCAATACACCGGAGAATATGAACACATAACCGTGCCTGATATTGTCAGGTTTATCTGCCTTCTGATTCCGGATAAGCTTAACTCAATCGAAAAAATGTACGGCTACTTTATCGGCAAGCACGAAAAGTACAAACGGCAGATCAATCGGGCAAACCAAAAAAGACAGACTTGATCTCTATGTTAAACCCCCTGTGATGTAACTAAAAAAATAAAATATCATTTTAAAGAAACAAGCTCAAAAACGACTTGATAGGAAAGCCATGTCCAAAAATGGAAAGAAAACCCTAAACTGTAAGGTAATATTTCTAAATGAAACTGAAAATTGACATTAGGATCTGCCTCTGATTATTAGTAGCTTATAGTGTGATGTCTATTGACAAAGTACAATTAATAATGATTAAAAAATAGGTATTTATTAGGGAGTAACCGGCAAGATTAAATGCAAAACTTATCCACGCTTTGTAATTTGTAATAAAACAAGAGTGAATTTTAATTTCATCATTGTTAATTGTATTTTACCAAGGGGAGATTGTAATTATCTAATTGTAATTTCTCCAGTGTGAATTGTAATTTCCCAAAAGTAATTTTTATTTTCTTCGATGTAAGCATCTTTATCTACACAATCGCGTTTGTAATCACTTAAAATTCAGTCAAAAAACGCAGCTATACTTCTACCTAAATCCGAATTAGCCTGACTGACTTAGCAGATTATTTAGATAATCCAGACCCAAGGATTAGGGAAGTTGTAATCAATTATGAAATGAGATTAACAGAAACAGTGCACTATTTTTTAATAAGTGATTATTGAATATCCTTAGTGGTTAAATTTGTCATGGCAGACACAACAATGAAGTTTGGCTCCTGCAATCAGGATTTTTAAATTATTTTAGTATTCAAAAAATTGCTTAAGTAATATCATTATATGAGATATTCAATTCTGGCTGCTCTTTTCATACTTGGTCTATTGTCAAGTTGCAACCGGATTGCACCTAACTAACAAGAAGAAACTTCCCCTTCAAATATCATTTTTTTTCTAACAGATGATCAGCGATTTGATGCCATGGGATTTATGGGACATTCATTTTTGGAAACTCCCAATATGGACAAAATGGCCAATGAAGGAATCCATTTCAATCGGGCTACTGTCACCAACTCTTTTTGTTCCCCAAATCGTGCATCTAATCTTTCGGAGATGTAGGCACACAATCATGGGGTGGTTGATAATTACAATCCTGTAGATCCGGGAATGAAATTTTTCCCTGAATATTTAGAATAGAAGGATTACAAGTCTGATTATTTTGTTAAATCATATTTATCACCAATTGCTAAAGATCAGTTATATCTTGTATCCCGTAAATATCATAATTGACATTAAGCCCTATCTTTATTATGTAGTATTAGAAAAAAGTATTTGGTAAATTTGGTTAGTGAATAATTGGAGAAGCGAAAATAAATGCAATTGATTTTGTCAAAAAACTCGATATCACATGCGATTTTTTACATATTATTTCTTCTTTGTATCTCTACTGGGGCTGTAGCACAAAATAAAGAAATCTCATTCAAACCTTATCAACTGTTGATGGGCTTTCCAATTTTACTGTTTTGAGTATCGCCCAGGATCATCAGGGCTTTATGTGGTTTGGAACTAAGGATGGTCTCAACCGTTTTGATGGTGAGCACATTAAAATCTACAAAGAAGATACTGATGATCCTAACTCACTTGGAAATAACTTCATTTTTTCATTACAATGCTCCAGTGATTCAGGGTTATGGGTAGGGACCAGCCGGGGATTGTACTACTACGATTTTTATCATGATAGTTTTAATGCAATACCAATAATAGACTCAGCGGGTAATAGTAATGCCAATTTTACAGTAATGTCGCTCATGCTTGATGAAAATTGGTTATGGATTGGGACTAACAAGGGATTATTTAAATATGACTTAATAGAGAATGAATTTCCTCATTTTGATACCGAGGTTGATAGAGGAGATCAACCAGTTGGGACAGTATTTGCTTTATACAAATCGCAGGATGGAACCATGTGGATAGGTAGTGATCAAGGATTGACAAGATATAAAAATGGGATTTTTTCTAAAATTGATCTAAATAGAAATTCGAAGAGGGATGATCCCGAAATAGTAATAAGCATAATTTCTGATGAAGAGGGAAGAATATGGATCGGAACCCAGGGTTTACAAACGGGGATCATGTTATATGGTCCGGTCAAGAAAACTGTTGAAGAACTTAATGAAAACAATGGGCATTTACCATATAACAGGGTGAATTGTTTATTTAGATTTGAAAACGGCAATATTTGGGCAGGAACAACATGGGGTCTTTCAATTATTGATCCAAATACTTTTGAATCCAATTTCATTGTACACCGAAGGCAAGACCCCGGTAGTATTTCGCAAAATTCTATAAAATATATATATCAAGGTCAGAACGGCTTAATTTGGGTCGGAACTTATTCTGGTGGTGTTAATTATTTTGATGCAAAAAGCCAGAAAATAACTCATTTCACACATAATTCCGATGATGAAAACTCACTGAATTATAATATCGTTTCATGTCTTTTTGAAGATGGGCAAAATGATCTTTGGGTTGGCACCGAATATGGGGGAGTTAACATTTTCAGTAATATAGATAAGACATTCAAGGTATTTAAAAAAGAGACCGATCAAAATAGTTTGATTAATGACAACGTTAAAAGTATAATTGAGGATCAAAAAGGAAGAAAATTTATTGCTACTCAATTTGGTTTAAGTATATATAATCCTACCAATAACTTATTCATCAATATTTCTGATCAACATAGTAGTAGAGGGAGACTTGATAATATGATTGTACATGATTTATGCCTGGACAAGTATGGCAATATTTGGATAGGTACAATTGGCGAAAGAGGTCACTTTCAAATGTACGATTTACTCAAAGATACAATTCTACATTTTTATCCTGAAAAACGGGATTTTCCAACTTTAAATAATGCCGGTGTCAATTCGATGGTTTATGATGAGAAACATAATATTGTTTGGGCGGGAGGCAATAATGGCTTAGCAGGATTTAATATTGAGAGTAAAAAATATGTGACGTATGATTCTTTTCTACCTGCTGCAAGTACATTACAAGGTATTAGAATTAATGATGTATTTCTGGATGATAATGGGATATTATGGATTGCCACTTTTGGTCGGGGCCTTTTTATAATGGATTTGGATACCTTTTTGATGAGAAAGATCGGCCCTTCAGAAGGATTGTCTGAAAGCAGCTTTTATGCAATCATTAGTGATGATGATGGTAATATTTGGACGAGTGTCAATGCGTATTTGTTGAAAATAAAAGCACCGAAAAGCATCAGGGATACAATTTTTTACATTGAGAAATATGATATTCAGGAAGGATTCCCACCACAACAATATTTTAGAACTTCAACCTATAAGGGTTCAGATGGAACCTTGTATTTTGGCGGTGATGATGGATTTATATCATTTAATCCCAGGGAAGTTGAAAATATAGTATTTCATCCATCCGTGGCGATACTGGATATTCTTGTGAATGGGATATCGTTGGAAGTAAAATCAAAGAACAAAAACCAATTTTTAAATGTTGCCGCACTAAGTAAGGTGGAATTGGCTTATAAGCAATCCATTTTTGCTGTTCAGTTCATTGCCCCAAATTATATAAACCCGGACAATACATGGTATCAATATCAACTATCCGGTATCCATGATGCCTGGCAAGATTTGGGAAATTCCAATGCCATTAACTTTAATGAATTGAAACCAGGTAACTATGAACTTCAATTGAGAGCTTCCAGTGATCCGGACAGTTTTGCAGAAGATTTTACAGCTATCAATATCGAAATTAATCCACCATATTGGGGTACGCCATTGGCATATTTTATTTACGTCATATTAATTTTAGCATTATTGTATGTGTTTTTTATAATTTCCAGGAATTGGGAAAGACTTTCACAGAATTTACGATTTGAGCACCTGGAAAGGGAAAAGGAACATGAGTTCCATCAAAAAAGAATTAAGTTTTTTACAGATATCTCCCATGAATTACGAACACCGCTAACACTCATCTTGGCACCATTAGAACGAATAGTAAAATCTAATTTTGGGAGCGCTAAAATTAAGAATCAGTTGATGCTCATGTTGAGAAATGGTGATCGCATGTTGCAACTGATAAACCAATTACTAGATCTTAGAAAACTTGAGACTGGACATATACAATTAGAAGCGGCAAAGGGTAATATTTCCAATTTTATAAAAGAGGTGTCCTTATCTTTTCGGGAGTTGGCTCAGAATCGAAATATTGAATTCAGCGTTGAGAGCGGCCAGAATAATATTGAAGTCTGGTTTGATCGCGATAAATTCGAAATCATACTCTTTAATCTTTTTTCCAATGCCTTGAAATTTACGCAAGATAAAGGAAAAATTAGTGTATTTGTTGAGCTTGTAAATGACGAATATCCCGACCACTCTTTAGAAAACAAGCATAGTTCTGGAGCTATGGAGTCTGTCAGGATAAGGATTGAAAATACAGGATTTGGTATTCAGGAACATCAATTGGAACATATATTTAAACGATTTTACTCCGGCCAAAATATCAAAGAACCAATGAATTACAGCAGCGGTGTGGGGCTTGAAATCGTTAATAATCTGGTAGATCTTCATAAGGGTGAAATTTCGGCAGAAAGCTGCTATGATGAAAATGGGATCAAGGGACGAACCAGTTTCACGATAATACTAAAAAAAGGCAAAGAACATTTTACTAAAGATGAATTACTCGAACCGTATAAAAGCAGTGAAGATATCTCCAATTATAGAAAACCAATAATACCAATTGAAATTGAAAAGCCGGTTGATGACGAGGAGTATCCAGTATGTTCTATTATAGAACCAAAAGAGGAATTTATTTTAATCGTTGAAGATAATCATCAGGTCAGAAAATTAGTTGTCGATATATTCAGGGATGAGTATAATATACTTGAGGCCGGCAATGGTAGTGATGGCTTGGATATTGCCAGGGATAAAATTCCTGATTTAATTATCAGTGATATAATGATGCCGGATATTGATGGAATTGAGCTTTGTAGAAGGGTTAAAACGGATGTCAATACAAGTCATATTCCCGTGATTCTTTTGACTGCCAGAACAGCGGTGACATTTAAATATGAAGGATTGGAAACCGGCGCAGATGATTATATAGTGAAACCGTTTAGCGTTGAAAATTTAAAAGTACGATCAAAAAACCTTATCAAGCAACGAAAAATATTGAAAGAACGTTTTACTCAACCAGGTTCAATTTTATCTGCTGAAATTACCTTAACCTCCGTGGATGAAAAGATGATGCAAAAAACGATCGATTTCATCCTGGAACATGTGAGCAATAGTGATCTTACGGTAGATAAAATTGCAACAGAAATTGGCATGAGCAGGGCGAATTTTTATAGAAAAACAAAAGCCTTAACAAATATGAGTGCATCAGAATTTCTTAGAAAGGTAAGAATGGATCATGCCGCTCAACTACTTAAAACGAATAAATTCCGCGTCTCAGAAGTGCAATCCATGGTGGGTATTTCTGATGCGGACTACTTTAGAAAGTGTTTTAAAGAGCATTTCGATTTAACGCCTAAAGCATATATTGAATCTCAGGGGAAATAGTCCTTAAATTTCCTGAATACCACACTCTGCAACATATGTCCTGTTTTTTTGATACAACAATAAACTGATAATGCGCCATTTGTCAGGTCTTTTTGAGACATGATTTCTAATTTTCAAATTTCCTGTTTATTAAGTTTGAAATTATAAAGTGCAAAGAATAATGAAGAGGAGTTTTTCCATCAAACACAAACTTATTTTCCAATTTATATTGGTAATAGCCATCATCATTAGTTTGTCTTTATTCTTGATTTATATATGAGTTTCGTGGCTTTATTCGCATTGGGTTTACAACTCAATTTATTTAATAATTAATCATTTGATAAAATTTATTAATGTTTCATTTAAAATTCAGAAATTATGAAAAAGGGTTACTTGCTAATGGCAATGATCCTGTGTTTTGCAATTCGTGTACAAGCGCAGGATATTACGATTACCGGTACAGTGACTTCGGTGGAAGATGAATCAGGCCTTCCCGGAGTCAATGTAATTGTAAAAGGGACTTCTAATGGTAGCGTCACTGATATCAATGGCAATTATTCTCTTGAAGTACCGGGAGAAGAATCTGTTTTGGTGTTTAGCTCAGTGGGATTTACGAAAGAAGAGATTATAGTTGGAAATCAAACAGTTATTGATATTGTGCTTAATCCTGACCTTACAGCTTTGGAAGAAATCGTGGTCATAGGTTATGGTTCTGTGAAGAAAAGTGATTTAACCGGCTCGATAAGTTCAGTAAAAGGAGAGGAATTGGAACGCACTCCTATGCAGTCAATTGATCAGGGGTTAATCGGAAGAGCTGCAGGAGTGGTTGTGACTCAAACAAGTGGCATGCCAGGAGCAACTGCTTCTATCCGGGTGAGGGGAACCACTTCCTTACAAGGAGGGAATGAACCATTGTATGTGATCGATGGATTTCCAATTTATGCTGGTAGTGGATATGGGAATACCGGTGGAGGTACCGGAGGCCGGGAAAGAATTAGCTCAATGGCTACAATTGACCCCAACGACATCGAAAGTATTGAAATATTAAAGGATGCTTCTGCTACTTCCATCTATGGTGCGCGCGCTGCCAATGGCGTGGTACTGATTACCACAAAATCAGGCAAAGCAGGTCAGGACCAAATTTCTTTTAATGCTTACTATGGTGTGCAGCAGGTTGTCCAAAAACTCGATGTTATGAATGCACTGGAATATGCTGAATTGGTCAATGAAGCATATACCAATGATGGGGATGCTCCTTATTATGATAACACTGCAATGGATCAGATACGTCAAAATCCTGAGGGCACAGACTGGCAAAGCGAAGTTTTCAGAAGTGCACCCACCAGGAATTATCAATTGTCATTATCCGGGGGTGACAAAAAAACAAGATATGCCATCAGCGGTAACATTCTCAATCAGGATGGAATTATCATAGGCAATAATTTCAAACGCTACACGGGAAGAATAAATGTAGATCGTGATGTAATAGATAATGTTAGGGTAGGAGCAAATTTCATTCTGACCAGAACTCATAATAAGGCGGTACCTGCCACAGCTCATTCAGGAGCAGTAAATGCTGCTTTAAAATTCAATCCCGTCATGGAGGTTTATGAAGATGAGGAACTTGGACTTTATAATCTTGTAAATGCTCCGGGGAAATTAATAGCTAACCCTGTGGCTACAGCAAATGAAATGGTACTGGAAAACATTGCCACACGCATTTTGGGCAATACTTTTCTCGAATGGGAAATTATTAAAGGACTGAAAGCAAAATCAACTTTCGGTATTGATATTTTCAACAATAAATCAAATACCTATACTCCTTCCAATATTTACCAAAGTGGTGGTACAGGGAATGCATCGGTAAGCTCGGGGCTCACAACAACATGGCTTAATGAAAATACGCTAAATTATAATACCGAAATTGGAGGCGTTCATTCAATAAGCGGAGTAGCCGGGGTAACCTTCCAGGGTAGTAGATATGAATCGGTGCTTGGCTCTTCTCAGGATTATGTAAATGATGTATTGCAGGAAAACAGCCTTGAAAGTGGTGCGGTGTATAACCAGCCAGGATCAAACGCTACTGAATGGGGGATAGTTTCTTTTCTTGGCAGGTTTAATTATTCATATAGAAGTAGATACCTGATGTCAATTGCAGGACGTGCTGATGGATCTTCCAGATTTGGAGATAATAATAAGTATGCATTTTTTCCATCTGCTTCAGTAGCATGGAGGGCAAGTGAAGAGGATTTTATCCAGGCGCTGAATATTTTTTCAAATTTAAAAGTGCGCGCGAGTATGGGATATACCGGAAACCAGGAAATCGGTTTATATAATTCTTTGCCAACTTTAGGAACAACAACATATGAGTTTGGAGGCAATCTGGTGAAAGGGTTCAGGCCAAATAAAATACCAAACCCAGATTTGAGATGGGAAAAAACAGCTCAATTTGATGTGGGTTTGGATGTTGGCTTTGTTGACAATCGAATTCGTTTAACAACGGACATCTATTACAAAAAAACCACCGATTTGATTTATAGTATTGCCATTCCTTATGTATCAGGTTTCCAAACGATGATCCAGAATATTGGCAGCATGTCCAATAAAGGATTAGAATTCGAGATAAGTACCGATAACATCAGGGGTGAATTTAACTGGACCACCAGCTTCAATATTGGATTCAATAAAAACGAGGTTCTTGAGTTAGGCGGAGAAGATTACAAAGATATAGGAAATGGTGATGGCGGTCTAAAGACAGGTCCCATTCACCGCCTGATTGTTGGAGAGCCTATTGGGACATTTTACGGATATTCTTTTGACGGGATTTTTCAGAATGAAGCCGAGTTGGCCGCAGGACCTTCAGGAACTACCAATTGGGTCGGCGGGCGTAGGTACAAAGATTTGAGCGGATCAGAGGGCGTGCCTGATGGTAAAGTAGATGCAACATATGATCGACAAATAATCGGAAATGCATTACCTGACTATACAGGCGGAATGACAAACAATTTCTCTTATAAAGGGATTGATTTAACCATTTTTGCAATCTGGTCAGTAGGTAATGATATAGCCAATTACAATGCGATTGAAGGCGAATTGCCATCTGGTGGACAAAATGTATATCGCACCCTTTTAAATAGGTTTAAAGTGGGCAGCCCTAGCAATGAATACCCAATAGCAACAAAAAACCGTTCGGCAGTTTTCAGTGACAGGTATATCGAAGATGGATCATACCTTAAAATTAGAAACATTACCCTTGGTTATAATTTTCCTTTTCTAAAGGCAAAACATATTGGTGCTCTAAATGTTTATGTGACCGCTCAAAACTTTATAACATTTACAAATTATAAAGGATTTGATCCGGAAGTAAGTTACCGTGGTGCTTCCAATCTTGAAATAGGTGAGGACTTTGGTGTTTACCCACAAGCAAAGACAGTATTATTTGGGGTCAAAATTGATATTCAGTAGTAATTAAAGATTAAAGAACATGAAAAAGACAATTAAATATATTATCGTATTTTTTCTGGTCTCAGTTTTTTCAGCTTGCAATGATCTGCTGACAGAGACACCGGAAGATCGCTTTGTAGTAGATAATTTCTACAGCAGTGAAACGGATGCTCAGGCTGCGGTTGATGCTGTTTATAACAGGATCGGCGCAGGATATTATGAACGTATATTTTTCCTCGTAGCTGATTTGCCGGCAGATGACTACAAAAATGGCGGAGGAATGAGCAACTCCTTTCTTCAGGATATTGAGTATTATCGCCATACTTCAGAAAATGAATTTATCAAGCGCGTATGGAGAGAGGCGTACGATGGAATATCCCGTGCCAATATTGCTATCAACAGGATCCCTGATGTAAATATGGATGACGACTTCAAAAACAGGTTAATCGCAGAAGCTTCATTCATTCGGGCCTTGTTATATTTCAATTTGGTACGACTGTTTGGAGATATACCTTTAGTAACTAAAATTGAAACCATTGATGATGCTTTTGCTTTAAGATCACCGGTAACTGATATTTATGCCCTTATTATAGACGACCTGGAATTCGCGGCAAGCATGCTTCCGGTTTCATATTCTAGCGGAGAGGCAGGAAGAGCAACCAAGGGTGCTGCAATTACCTTACTCGGCAAGGTGTATTTGACCATGGGAAATATGCAAGATGCTGAAACTGTCCTAGCTGAGATTGTGAATAACGAAGATGCATATGGCTATGGCTTACATGATAACTTCAGAGCCAACTGGGAAGCGGCTACCGAGCATGGTATAGAAACTGTTTTCACCATCAACTTTAGTGAACCTCCAGGAAATGGAAATCAAATGATGCAGGGAATAGCGCCAAAGTATTCAGTTCCCGGAGGAAAGGTCCCCGGATTAGCAGGTGCCTGGGAAGCGGATATTCCAACGCAAGAAGTATATAACCTGTTTGAGGATGCCGATGAACGTAAAGATGCTACCTTCAGAACGGATTTTATAAGCCCGAAAGATGGAAATATTTATACATCAAGCATTCCTTTGTTTTTTAAGTATTTTGAAGAAGGAGAAAAGATATGTAGAAACAGCGATAACAATGTTCAAGTGTTGCGTTATGCCGACGTGCTATTGATGTATGCTGAAGCATTGAACGAGAACGGGAAAACAGGGATTGCTGAGCCTATTCTTAATAGGATAAGAGAACGTGCATTCAACGATACAGATCATAATTATTCCGGTTTAGGGCAATCTGAATTGCGAGATGCAATTTATGCTGAAAGACGACTTGAGCTGGTTCATGAAGGTCATCGCTGGTCTGATTTGGTACGAACAGGAAGACTTATTCAGCGGATGAAAGATCATGCTGCAATTGAAGCTGCATTAGCAGAACCGGATAAGGTTAACATCGCCTCGAATATCAAGGATTACCACGTGCTGATGCCTATTCCACAGCATGAAGTTGATTTGAACAAAGATTTGGGACAAAATCCCGGATATTAGGCAGGAGTTTAGTTTAAAGAAAGATTAAGTAAAGCAGTTAATATCTAATATTACCCTGGGAAGAATGATCCTTCCCAGGGTAATAATTAGCCTTTTTTTTAAATTAAATTACTCAGATTATATTGCGAGCAAATAAATTTCCAAAAAGTAAGCCTACTTATTCTTAAAACTGTTGGGAAATCCTCTGCTATTATGATGTTTAACTTAGATTAGTATCCAGAAAGCTATTTAAGTTACCATATTGAATAAGAGTAACTATTCAAAAATGAAAAATATACTTTTTTTAATACATATAACAATAATTGCTTTGTGCGTTTTTTTTGTTTCCACCTATTCATCAAATGAATTATTGGCACAAAATCAAAAAATAGATGCTGAAAAGAAATCGAAATGGAAAATCTCAAAACCAGGCCCTCCCAGTCAACTTGGTGTAACAATATCAAAACCAGATAAATACTTTAATGGATATACATTCTTTGTTTCTTTTCTGGATGAGGAGGCGAAATTGGTGGATATGCGAGGAAAGGTTATCCATGTTTGGAAAAGGGAAACTGGTGCGCATTGGCACTTTGCTGAAATGCTGCCTAACGGGCATGTATTGGTTGTTGCAAACGAAAGAGGTTACAACGTAAAAAGACAAGGCGACCAAAGGGTTTTCGAGTTAGACTGGAATAGTAATCTGGTTTGGGAGAGTTTTGTAAATGGCCATCATGACGCAGAGCGTTTGGGAAATGGCAATACTTTAATTGTTTGCAATGGTAATGCTTTGTATAAAGAATTGTCAGAAACACCCGCACTATATGACTATCTTCAAGAAGTTGACGCAAAAGGCCAGGTAGTTTGGGAATGGCACTTTGCCCCTCATATTGAAAAGATAAAAAAGTTAGTGGGCGATATTTCTCCTGTAAAACCGTCTGGAGATTACCCTCACATCAATACAATTGAGTCCTTACCCGATAATCCGCTTGTACGAAAAGACAAACGATTTAGTAAAGGAAATATTTTATTGTCAGCAAGGCACATTAGTGTTGTATTTATCATTGATAAGGAGAGCGGGGAAGTTGTTTGGGCCTGGGGTCCTGGCAATATTGTTGGACAGCATGAACCAACTATGCTCGAGAATGGGAATATCTTAATATTCGATAATGGGAGTGGGGATCAGAATATCCCTAATCGATCATACTCCAGAGTTGTTGAGATTAATCCTATTAACTATGAAACAGTATGGGAATATAAAACTGAAATTCCTGAGGATTTTGTCTCATATGTAGGAAGCGGAAATCAGCGCTTGCCAAATGGAAATACATTGATTTGTGCAATGAACTGGAAAGGAGGAATTGGCCGAATTTTCGAAGTAACCATGGATCATGAAATAGTATGGGAATATTGGAATCCGTTTCAGGAAAGAGTTTACAGGGCTTATAGGTATCCTTCCGGGATGGTAGATAAATTATTAGAATAATATCAAAAAATGAAATACTCAATTCCAGCTATTTTTTTCTTTATTAGTCTATTATCTGGTTGTAATCATCTGGAATCAAACGAGCAAGTGGTAACCACCCTTCCAAATATCATTTTTTTTCTTACTGATGATCATCGATTCGATGCCATGGGATTTATGGGGCATCCATTTTTGGAAACTCCCAATATGGACAGAATGGCAAATGAAGGTATCCACTTCAATCGTGCCATCGTCACTACCTCTTTATGTTCCCCAAGCCGGGCCTCGATACTTTCGGGTATGTATGCCCACAATCACGGTGTGGTTGATAACTATAATCCTGTAGATCCGGGTTTGAAGTTTTTCCCTGAATATTTGCAGGAAGCGGGATACAATACCGCATTTGTCGGGAAGTGGCATATGGGCGGTGAAAGCGATGATCCCCGCTTAGGATTTGATTACTGGCTAAGCTTTAAAGGTCAGGGGACCTATTGGGCGGACGGTCATGGGACGAGCAGAGAAGTGCCTCAAACGAGTATGGATGGATATAACATCAATGGTAAGCGCTTTCCCCAGCAGGGTTACATAACCGACGAACTTACCGACTATGCCCTGGATTGGCTTAAAAATACTTCCAAAGAAAAACCATTTATGCTCTATCTTTCTCACAAAGCAGTGCATTCAGACTTTGTCGCTGCCGACCGGCATATCGGAAGATATAAAGACAGGCAACTAAAATATCCGGAATCAATGGGAAATCAGAAGGAAAAACCCATGTGGCTGACCAACCAACGGAATAGCCGGCATGGGGCGGATTTTGCCTATAACTTGCCTGATTTTGATCTCAGCGTGTATTATCAAAGATATTGTGAAACTTTGTTGGCCGTGGATGAGAACCTGGGGCGGATAATAAAGTGGGTGGAGGAAAGTGACCAGCTCGATAATACAATGATTGTCTATATGGGAGACAATGGGTTTCAGTTTGGTGAACAGGGGCTTATTGATAAGCGAACGGCATATGAAGCATCAGTCAAAGTACCACTGTTGGTATGGTGGCCGGGTAAAGTGAAAAATTCCATGATCATCAATGAGATGGTCGCAAATATTGATATCGCACCTACTTTGTTGGATATTGCCGGAATATCAATTCCTGAAAACATGGACGGCCAGAGTTTTAAACCTCTTTTAGAAGGTGAGAAAATCGACTGGCGAAAAGAGTTATTATACGAATATTATTGGGAACGAAACTATCCTTATACACCAACCACCCATGCCTTGCTTACCAATCGGTATAAATTTATCCGTTACCACGGTATCTGGGATCTTGACGAATTTTATGATTTGAAGTTAGATCCAAATGAAACTACAAACCTGATCAACGATGAAAAGCACCAGGAATTAATCAGTAATCACAGAAACAGCTTGTTTAAACTATTGGGAAAAACCCATGGAAATTCGATGCCTCTACTTCCCGACAAAGGGAATGTATATCCATTGCGCAATCCTGAAAAGTCTAAACCTGCGGATTTCCCGGATTCATTTTATTATAGGCTAGGGAAATAATCAAATTAGTTTGCGAATCGACTCATTCTATTTAAATTAAAAATGAATAAAAATCGAATTATTATGAAACATAACATCACAAAATTATTAACACTTCTTTTTATCACATTGTATTTTGTTAACTGCTCTCCGCAGCAAGATGAACATGCACAGCAAAGACCAAATATAATTTATATAATGAGCGATGACCATGCTTATCAGGCGATCAGCGCTTATGGGTATGGATTGAACCAAACACCGAATATTGACCGGCTGGCTGATGAAGGCGCTATTTTTACCCGTTCATGCGTCACGAATTCAATTTGTGCCCCAAGCAGGGCTGTGCTTCTTACCGGAAAACACAGCTTTATTAATGGAAAAGTTGACAATGTTCAGCCATTCAATTGGGATCAGGACAACTTCCCCAAGCTGCTTCAGGCAAATGGTTATCAAACCGCTATGATTGGAAAAATCCACCTCGACGGTCTCCCGCAGGGGTTTGACTTTTCGATGGTTCTTCCAGGGCAGGGAGCTTATTATAACCCTGACTTCCTGGTGAATGGTGAACGCAAACGGTTTGAGGGTTATGTGACCGAAATAATTACAGAAACAGCGCTGGACTGGTTGGAAAACAAACGAGATAAGGACAAGCCCTTTTGCATGCTGTATCATCAAAAAGCTCCTCACCGAAACTGGAAACCAGCTCCCAAATATTTAGCACTTTATGATGATAAGACCTTTGAGCCGCCAGCCAATTACTTCGATGACTATGAAGGACGAGGCACAGCAGTGCGCACACAGGAAATGAAGATTGACGGGGATGCACGTTGGGGACACGATTTTAAAATGATTGTTGACCCTAACGGAGACAGCACCGGTTTTAATAGGGAATTGAATCGTTTTAATGATAAGCAACGTGAAGACTGGTTAAACGCCTATACCCCTAAAAATGATGCCATGAAAGCGGCTAATTTAGAGGGAGAGGAGTTGGCCAAATGGAAATTCAACCGGTATATCAAAGATTATCTTCGGACAATAAAATCGGTTGACGATGGTGTTGGAGAAGTTTTGGACTACCTGGAGGAAAACGGCTTAGCAGAAAATACTATTGTTGTTTATACCTCCGATCAGGGTTTCTATCTCGGTGAACACGGGTGGTTCGATAAGCGATTTATGTACAAAGAATCATTCGGAACACCCTTATTGGTACGTTTTCCGAAAGAGATTAAAGCGAAAACAAAAATTGATAAATTGGTTCAAAACCTCGATTTCGCCCCCACCTTACTGGACTACGCAGGAATTAAAATACCTGATGAAATGCAAGGGGAATCGTTCCGGCAGCTTGTCGGAGGTGAAACTAATGAGTTTCGTGAGGCAGTATATTACACATATTATGAATACCCGTCGGTGCATATGGTAAAAAGACATTATGGGGTGGCCAACCAACGATACAAACTGATGCATTTTTATTACGATGTCGATGAATGGGAAATGTATGATTTGGAGAAAGATCCAAATGAAATGAAGAGTGTCTATGGCGATCCTGAGTATGCAGAAGTGCAAAAAGAGATGCATAAGAAACTTGATGAATTGCGGAAATATTATGGAGATAGTGACGAAAACGATCAGAAATTTCTAAAAGCTTATTTGGATCATCAGGAAAAAAGAAGGCAGGCAAGAAAAAAGTAAAAATATTTCCGTGGTATAGGTAGAGTATAAATGTTCTAAGACTTGAGATCATATAACTGGATTTAAAAAATGATTTATTCGTTGATCAATATTCATGGATTCGGATTGATTTGGAGAGTTGTGCCAATGTTTTAAACGACAGAATTAAATTATTTTTCTCGTCTTTTCTTAAGCGCAACTACAGTCCAAAAGATTAAACCTATAATTGCCACTATGTTAGACATCCGTTGTTCCCAAAACATCGGATGTCTTTTAATTCGCACCATTTGTGGATCTTATGCCAACACCGTAGCGTTTGCGTTAATGCATGGCGAATGATGGTAGTTGTTAGTGCCTCCAGCCTTATAGTGGTCCAGGGCAATTGGGTTTAGAAAAATTTATCATCTCGCGCCTCGGTCTGTGGCACACAGACCGAAAATTTTGATTGTTAGTTTGTCTGTGAGCCACAGACCATGGTTTTTTTTATTAATTTGCTTTAAACCCGATTGCCCTATATAGTAGCCAAGTATCAGACAAACACAAGCCAGATTGCTTATTTTACGAACAATATTTTATAACTTAAAACATGCGCGTAAAGAAGCATTACAAATCGAAATATTTTGGATGATTTATTGAAAATTATTCACAAATTAGAACTATGAAAAAAATTGAAACATCAATAAGAATACTCGTGGTTTTCACGATTTTAATTGGGCTGAATTATACACAATCAATCGCTCAATCTGACATTCCGGAAGGTGTGTATGCCAATCTGAAAAATGATACTTTAAGGATGGGTAATAGTTTCGCAGGATTAGAATTTGAGTGGAACAATGGAAATCTTTATTTGCTGACGATAAACGATAAGGATGAAAAATTAATAAATAGGTTTAACTCAAATAGTACAGTATTCAGGATTGGGGATGAAACGGATATCGTAAATAAATCGACCTTTGAAATGGAAACTATATCTTCCACTTTGGTGTCAAATGAATATTTAAAAGTTACTGTCTTCACAGAATATGATAAAGTTGAGTTAAAACGCATTTTTCGAATTTACCCCGACAGCCCATTAATTGGGATGGATTTTTATTTGAGATTAAAAGAAGATAAAAAGCTGGAGTTTGAACTTGTTGATGCTGAGTTGCTGCGTTTAAATCTGCAGGGGAATCATTGGAAATATAAATCAGTTGAGTTTTTCGACAGGACAGACCGGAATAATAACCTTGTTGATGAAAATGATTTCCTGGGGTATAAGAGCAATAAAGAATTGCGTGGCAATTTACTAGTGGCAACTGACCTGCTAAACAAAAAATCACTTATCATATTGAAAGAAGCTCCCTGTTCCACTACACAACTTCATTACCCTGGGTATGATTTTTCCTGCCTGAAAAATAGTATCAAAGTAACCGGCATTGGTATTTCTCCAGGTGATTTGGAAGTGCACAGGTGGATAAGATTGTATGGGTTGGCATTTGGGTTTACCGCTTCGTCGGAGTTGAATTATTTGACAGCAATAAGGAAATACCAAAAATCACTTAGAAAGCTGGACCCTTCACGAGACGAAATGATCATGATGAATACCTGGGGGGACAGGAATAAAGATGCAAGTATTGGCGAGAAATTTATAATGAAAGAACTGGATGCCTGCGAGAAATTAGCTATTTCTCATTTTCAAATTGATGATGGTTGGCAGCAGGGGCAATCCAAAAACTCTGCCAACTCATCTGGAAAACTATGGAACACGTGGACGCCGGAAGACTGGCAGCCTGACAGCAAAAAATTTCCAAACGGATTTGAGGTTGTGGTTGATTATGCAAAAAAGAAAAATATTAAACTCGGTCTGTGGTTTCACCCGAGCAATGAAAATAGTTATAGCAACTGGCAGCAGGATGCTAAAATTGTCATTTCATTATATAAGATGTATGACATCAGGTATTTTAAAATTGATGGTATAAAAATACCTGATAAAATGTCCGAAATTAATTTGAGGAGATTTTTCGATAAAGTGTTGGAGGAAACCGATTACATGGTCAGTTTCAACCTTGATGCCACAGCAGACAACAGGGGAGGATATCATTTTTTAAATGAATACGGGAATATTTTTTTAGAGAATCGCTATACTGATTTTGGTAATTATTACCCCTACACAACACTTCGAAATCTATGGATGTTATCAAAATATGTTGCTCCCGAGAAACTTCAGATTGAGTTTTTGAATAAATGGAGAAATCCTGGCAAGTATCCTGATAATGATGTGTATGCTCCAAATCAGATTCCTTTTGATTATCAATTTGCAATTACAATGATGGCTCAGCCACTCGCATGGTTTGAGGGTTCCGGGTTGCCTGAGAAAGCATATGAGATTTCCCCTTTGATCGAAAAATACCGAACAGTGCAGCATGATATCCACAAGGGATTGATATTTCCCATAGGTGATGAACCAAACGGTTCCTCCTGGGCGGGCTTTCAATCGATTGACGATGATGAAGGATATTTCTTGATTTTCAGGGAGTATAATGAATCAGGGAATCAATTTTTGAAAACCTATTTGCCTGCCAATTACCATGTGAAATTTATAAAAATAATTGGTAGGGGAGAGGATTTTAACCAGCTAATCGGGGAGGATCAAAAAGTTGAATTCAAACTACCGGGGAAACATACGTTCACGCTTTATAAGTATAAAATAGAAGGAAGAAGATAAATAATTAAAAATTTCATGAATAGGTTAAAGCAGGCTTACCAAAGGATAATCTCCAGCCTCTTTGTCATTCCTTCAATCATTTAGGATACATTATTACCAAATAAAAAATATACCCTTTTGAGAGACTGAAATATTCAGGTTATTTTTACTGGGAAAATATTTATTTTAGATTTTCATAAACCCTCTGCCATGTTAAAATCACATAATCTCGTCTTACTTTTTGCATTCACATTTTTTATTACAGACTCTTTTTCGCAGCAAACCCAGCGTCACTATTTGTCAGGCATTGATTCAAGGCGGACTGTGGAATGGGATTTCTTTTGTACCGATGGTGCAAATAGTGGCGAATGGACTAAAATTCCGGTCCCCTCTAATTGGGAGCTACAGGGATTTGGTACCTACAACTATGGGCATGACTGGAAAGACAAAGAAAAAAAACTGGGTGTGGAACACGGTCTTTATAAATACCGGTTTGATGTGCCCAATTCATGGAAAGGCCAAACTATCAAGATTGTATTCGATGGTTCTATGACGGATACGGAGGTGAAAATCAACGGCAAAATAGCAGGAGAGCTCCACCAAGGTGGCTTTAACAGGTTCAAATATGATATATCCAGGTTGCTGAAATATGGTAAGCAGAATCTGCTGGAAGTAGATGTTGCAAAGCATTCTTCAGACCGGTCCGTTAACCGTGCTGAGCGGGAAGCAGATTTCTGGATATTTGGCGGTATTTATCGACCTGTATTTCTCGAAGTATTTCCGAAGCAACATATGGAACGTGTGGCGATAGGTGCAAAGGCTGATGGTAGTTTTAATGTAATGGTGGTTCTGAATAACAATAAAATATCAGGGAAAGTCCAGGTGGAATTATTCAACCTGGATGGAAGCCAGACCGAAGGAGTTTTTCACGCACAAATTGAAAAAGGAATGACAGAAGTGTTTGTGAAAGGGAAATTTGAAGGAGTTAGTTCGTGGAATCCGGAAACCCCAAATCTATACGACATGAAGATTTCGCTTTTGAAAGATGGAAATACTTTGCATGAGGAGACCAGGCGAATTGGTTTCAGAAATGTTGAGCTTCGAAAGCATGATGGTTTTTATGTAAACGGGAAAAAGGTGGTTTTTAAAGGTGTAAACAGGCATTCATTCTGGCCGGAGACCGGCAGGGCGCTGAGTGATGAAAATCATAGAATGGACATTGACCTCATGAAGGAAATGAATATGAATGCAGTCAGGATGTCTCACTATTGTCCGGATGAGCGATTCCTGGATTTATGTGATTCACTGGGTCTTTTTGTGCTGGATGAACTGGCTGGTTGGCAGCAGGGTTATGATACCATTATTGGTCCGAAACGCGTCCGTGAATTGATTCTTAAAGACGAAAACCATCCAAGTGTGGTTGTCTGGGATCATGGAAATGAAGGGGGCTGGGATTTCGCCAATGAAAAGTGGTTCCACTATTATGACATTCAAAATAGACCGGTAATTTATCCATGGCTTAATAGAAATGGCATCGATACACATCATTATGTCCCGTTTGATTTTGCCATTAACCGATATGCCTATGGAAATGATGTATTTATGCCTACTGAATTATTGCATGGATTATATGATGGCGGACTCGGCGCAGGTTTATACGATCTGTGGGGTAGGTTTCGATCAAATCCGCGTGCTGCAGGAGGGTTTCTCTGGGTATTTTGTGATGAGGCGGTTTTACGGACAGATAAAGAAGGAATCGAATTTGATAGCAATGGAAATGATGCCCCTGATGGTATCCTGGGTCCACACCGTGAAAAGGAGGGAAGCTTTTATACAATCAAGGAATTATGGTCGCCTGTGCAGATTGAGCCTGTCGTGATCAATCCGCGTTGGGATGGAAACCTTTTTGTAACCAATGATTACATTTATACCAATCTGAATACATGTCGTTTTACCTGGAAGGCTATTAGAACTCCATTGCCCGGAGGGAAGGAAATGAAAATCCTGGCATCAGGGGCATTTTCAGGACCAGATGCAGAACCGGGAGAAACCAGGGCCATTACTGTGGAGGTCAATGATGATTTCAAAGGAGCAGATTTGCTTTCGTTGGCGGCAACAGATTCAAACGGTAAGGAAATATACACCTGGAGCTGGCCTGTTCAGCATCCGAAAGTAATCGTTGACAGGTATGTAAAGGAAGTTGGAATTAAGGAAAGCTATCAAATAATTACTGAAGAATCCGGGAATCAGTTAACAGCAAAAACAAATGGCATTGAATTTACCTTTGATTTGAAAAATGGCCGTTTGCTAAAAACTAAAAATTCTAAGGGAGATATTTCATTTACAGGAGGCCCAACGCCTGTAGGAATTGATACAGAGATCAGGTCTGTGACCTGGAAAATGGATAAGAGTAAAAACCTTGTTATAGAGGTGATAGCAGAGGAATTTCCAAAATATTTTTTATGGAAATTGCATCGTTCCGGACTCCTGGAGTTGGAAGTCGCCCCCAACTTAGGTAGGATGAAAGACATTGATTTTCTCGGAGTTAGCTTCAATTATCCTGAAGAAAACATCAAATCGATGAGTTGGTATGGCAAAGGTCCATACAGGGTTTGGAAAAACAGGATACATGGAACAAATATGGGTCTATGGGAAAAAGAGTACAATAAAACCATTACAGGTGAAAGTTTCAATGAGCTTATTTATCCTGAATTCAAAGGTTATCACGCGGATGTAAACTGGGTGAAGTTTGAAACTACAGAAACCCCATTTACAATATTGGTGGAAACTCCAAATCTTTTTATGCAAATTTTCACACCGGATGTTCCTAAACAAGTTAGAGGAGGTACTTATCCTCCTTTTCCCGAGGGAGATATTTCATTTCTTTACGAGATTCCGGCAATTGGCACTAAATTTCAGCAACCAGATGTTTTAGGACCAACCGGTCAAAAAGGAATGGACAGGCATCATCGCGGTGATGACAATGATCCGATTAGGGTTTGGTTTGATTTTAGGTGATAGAGAAAAAGTAATAATGAAATTTATAAATTTGAACAGAGTTCGGGGCGGATGATTTGAGTTCATGATCCCGCAGTAAATTTTTAAAACTAATATAATACATATGAAAAATATTCTAATTCTCACAGGAGATGGAGGCGAAAGCTACGAAACGTTGTACGCGAAACACAGATTTGAAGAAGCTGGATTTATTGCAACAATAGCTGCTCCAAGTAAGAAATTATTGAATCTTGTCATGCACGATTTCGAACCCGGCTGGGATACGTATGTAGAACGAAAGGGGTATTACCTGGAATCAGACATGGCGATATCAGACGCAAGTGCAGATGATTTTGATGCGGTTTTGATTATTGGAGGCCGGGCGCCAGAGTATCTGAGAAATGATCCCAAAGTCATTGAATTAGTTCAAGCTTTCGATCAGCAGAAAAAGTTTATTTTCTCAATATGTCATGGGATTCAGGTACTTACTACTGCTCAACTGGTTAAAGATAAAAATATAACCTGCTATGAACATGTAAAATTTGAAGTTGAATCGTGCGGAGGAACCTTTATAGGAAAGGATGAAGCTGTCAGGGATGGAAGAATCGTTACAGGCCAGACATGGCAATCACATCCAGATTTTTACCGGTTGGTTTTTGAGTGCCTTGAAGGGTAGGGGGTATTAATCTTACCCATTTATCATATTTCCTATTCTTAATTCAGGCAACCTGGGCAATTGGATTTAGTTATATTAAACTTGAATATGCTTTCTGATTTCATCTGATATTTCTGCGGAGGATATCGCTCAGTTGATAATATAGTGGGAGCGGTTAAAGTCAAGATATGTGAAAATCCAGTTTAAATAAGAGAGATGAGGCAACTCTAATCCCGCTGGTCTTAGCTTCTCGCTGAGGCCAATATGTCTAAGAAAATATAGGGTTTCAAAGAGAACAAAATAACTGTGAGAGATACATATCCGATCTTAGATGCTAAGACCGGTTGGATATGTATCCATGTGGCATAAATATCATTAAACGTATTGAATGTCCCCTCAATTCCTTAAATTCAAATCAAAAGATATAATAGAAATAAACCCCACTGGGTTTAGCGAAATGCTGGGCAACATTAAAGCTACTCCTATAATCCCTTTACACCTCAATACAATTGCAATAATTTAATCATATAATCGGAATTATTCCGATTATATGATTGTTTTTTCACAAACAACTGCTATATTTGCATTAGCTAATCGGTAATTACCCGATTATCATATAAAATAATTACAATATGGATTTTAGAAAAATGGTAAAGAAATATGCTGAAGCTCCTATATCTAGACACTTGATTTTAGAATTACTAAGTGATTATCAGAGTCCAAATGATAAAATTAGTGAACTACTTAAAAGTAAAGAGCTTGTTTCAATTAGAAGAGGGCTATATATAACGGGATCTAAAATGGACTTACCAACACCAGAACCTTTTCTAATAGCAAATCACCTTAGAGGACCGAGTTATGTGTCATTAGAGTCCGCATTATCTTATTGGAACATGATACCAGAAAGAGCTTATGAAATAAGTTCAGTAACCATAAAAAATTCAAAGTTATATAAAACTCCTGTTGGACGATTTAGTTACCAACAATTAAAGACTCCTTATTATTCTTATGGAATAAAAAACATAGAATTTTCACCTAAGCAAACAATGTTAGTTGCCTCACCTGAAAAAGCTTTATGTGACAAAGTAGTGCTAACACCCAAAATTTATCTTAGAAGCATCAAACAAACGCGAGAATTTTTAATGGAGGACCTTCGTATGGATAGTGAAGTATTAAAAACATTAGATACGAAAGTTATGGAATTATGGATTAAAAATGCTCCTAAAAAAAGTAGTCTAAAAATGCTTATTAAAACGTTGATAGAATTATGATAAAAGAGTGGATAGAGGAATATAATCCTCAAAATGAAGAAGAAATATTATCTGCATTACGAGAAATAATGCAAGAAATAACTTTAGCAGGTTTATCAAGAACTGACTTTTTTGAGAAAGCAGTTTTTTATGGAGGAACAGCTCTCCGGATTTTTTATGGATTGGATAGATATTCAGAAGATTTGGATTTTTCTTTACTTAAACCTGATTCAAGTTTTTCAATTGAGCCATATTTCAAAGCCGTTTTAGATGAATTTAAGTCATTAGGACTAACTGTTAGTATTAAGGAAAAGAAAAAAACTAAACAAACAGCTATTGATTCAGCTTTTCTAAATGCTGAATCAATATGGCAAGAAATTGTACTCGTTGACATCATCAAAGAAACAGGGGTGCGTTCTAACAAGACTTTGAAGATAAAAATAGAAGTTGATCGACAGCCTCCATTGAATTTCAGAACCGAAGAAAAGTTATTACTCCGTCCATTTTCTTTTTATGTGAAATGTTTTACCAAATCAAATTTATTTGCAAGTAAAATGCATGCTCTCCTTTTTAGAAAATGGCAAAATAGAGTCAAAGGAAGGGATTGGTATGACTTAGAATGGTATGTTAAAAAGGGAATTCCTTTGGATGTAAATCATTTCCTAACAAGGGCAAAAGACACAAACGACTGGCAAGATGATAATATTTCTAATGAACAGATTATTGAGCTATTAGATACCAAAATAAAATCAGTTTCTTTTAGCAGTATTAAAGAGGATGTTGTTAGGTTTATTCAAAATGATGATGTTTTAAATATTTGGAGTCCTGAATATTTCAAAGATTTAATAGAGAAAATAAAATTTGAGAATTGCTAGGTAAAAAATAAAAACGATTGCCTAATAATATGGAATCAAATTTAGGTGGGTCCAGGAGACCCCACTAAATTTTTCCATTTGTTGAACAAACCTATTGGGGGCTACGGAGTGACAATTGTTTGTGTAATTTCAATCTTTTATTTTTTATGGGCATGCGTGCATCACCTTTCCCTTGCAAAGACTGATAAACCCAAATTCTTTGTTTGAAGTTGTTCAAAGTTCGTTTACCTTCCTTAGTTTTTGACATTTGTGTCTTCATAATTTTATATTTTTGATTATGAAGAGTTTAACGATAACTTATCTAACTCAAAGAATCGCTACCTTTAGGTTTGGTTCAACATTATATAAATTTAATTGCCGCACAAAGCCACCGCACAACCCAAGCAACTAATTTTATACTGAGCGTTAGCACTTATTAAATATAAGAAATGAAGAAAATAAAAGAAATTGTAAATAAGAATTTGACTGGCAAAAAAGTTCTATTGCTTTTTGTACTTACAAACCTTATTTACGCTATAATGCTGATAGTAACTATCCCAAAAACAATGATGTTTTCTAATGGGATGAGATTATTGGATATGATGCCTACAGGATACGATTCTAAATATGTAAACGCTCTCTTTGAGAAATTGGGAGTAAGTGGACGAGAAGCTTATTTGTATAACCAGATTCCCGTTGATATGATTTATCCCTTTTTGTTTGGAATAAGTTATTGTTTATTGATCGCCTATTTTTTGAAAAAAATAAACAAATTAAATTCTATTTTTTTCTACTTATGTTTTCTACCAATAATAGCAGGAATAGCTGACTATTTAGAGAATTTTGGGATTATTAATATGCTGAACAACTATCCCAATTTATCGCAAATTTCAATGGATGCAACAAGTGTTTTTTCAATAGTGAAGAGTATGTCAACAGCAATATATTTTATAGCATTGATTATTACATTATTATTGTTTGGATTTAAATTAGCCAAAGCAAGAAAAACAAGTGCTAATAATGTGTAATATGTTCATAGCTGCAAAACGCAGCTACGCCATTTACACTCGCGTTCGTAACAAGCAAAAACAAAAATCAATGAAAAAATTAATCTTAGGAATTACAGCTTTAATAGCATTCTCTTGTAGTGAAAAACCACAACCTAGATTTTCTTTAAATGGGACGGTAAACAGAATTGAAAATGGTACATTTTTATATCTGAATTTGAATAATAAAAAATTAGATTCAACAAAAGTCGAAGACAACTCTTTTCAATTTAATACTCAACTACCCTGGTCACCAATACAACTTTATATTCACACCAAAGATTATTCGAATTACACAGCATTTTGGGCAGAAAGCAAATCCATGACTTTTAAGGCAATCGACACAGATTTCAAAAATGCCATTATCACAGGTTCAGAAAGTGAATTATTAAGTCAAGCCTTATATCGAGAAATCGATTCACTACCAAGAAAAGAAAGATCAATAAAGGAAATGGAATATGTTAAAGAACACTCGAATAGTATTGTGAGCGCAAACATTCTTTCGATTTACTCAACAACTTTGGGAAAAGAAAAGACTAAAATGTTGTTTGACCAATTCTCTAAAGAAAATAAGGAGTCTTATTATGGACGAAAAATTGAAAGATACATTGAGCTGAACAAGGAACCAAAATTTGGAGAACAATATGTAGACTTTGAAATGTCAAATCAAAACGGAAGTTTTAAAAAGCTGTCAGAAGCTAATGGCAAGGTTGTTCTTTTAGAATTTTGGGCTTCTTGGTGTGGGCCCTGTCGTAAAGAAAATCCAAATCTCGTTAAAACCTACAAAGAATTTAAGCCAAAAGGATTTGAAATATTTGCCGTTTCCTTAGACAATAATAAAGATGATTGGATAAGTGCAATTGAAGAAGATGGTCTAATTTGGGAACACGTTAGCGATCTGAAGGGAAATGAAAATGAAGCATCATTAATTTATGGTGTTAATGGCATTCCAGACAATTTTCTGATTGCAGAAAACGGAGTGATAATCGGTCGAAATCTGAGAGGAGAGGAACTTAATAAAAAACTAAAAGAAATATTGAAATAATGCCAGTTGCCAAAATTGGCTATACGAAATGCGGGCGAAAGCGCTAAAGCGAAAGCCATTGCAAAAAATAAATAAATCGCTAAACGGAAAGGGAAGCGCATTGAAAAGCCGCACTACGCATAGCCGGGTCGTTAGCGGTTATGCGTATGCCGACTGACTCAATATGAATAAAATGATCAAGGCAAAATTAAGGTTTTTGGACAAATCCTAATATTATGACAGATAGCATGGTATTTCTAATTGGTGTATCTCTGATAGTACTGCACGAAATGGATGCAATTCGTTGCCAAGAATGGAGAATATTGCCAGGACTTTCGTTACTTAATGACAAAAGCGGACAAATAGTTTTTCTATTGATTCATCTACCAATATTCTATTGGCTTTTTTGGCAATTAACTAACAGCCCAAATACTGAGACATTTAGAGTGGGCTTTGACATTTTTCTTATCTTTCATCTCGGGCTGCACATACTATTTCTTAAACACAAAAACAATAAATTTAAGGACTGGATATCATGGATAATCATTGCAGGTGCAGGAATGTGCGGTTCTTTTGACTTAATTATAATGTAAAAAGCACAAACTGCTAACAATCGCCATGAATGCAAGGCGGCAATATGGTATGCTGACATTTAATCAATTATTACTTCGGGGATAGTTAAGCAGGTGATATGACTGCCTCGCTTTATGGCTACACCCGTTACCTGCAACGCTTGTACGCGTATAAATCGCTTACTTAATCACTGGGTGTGGATAGGCCTTTTGACGATTCTGAAATCTAAGAATAGTATCTTTTATGATCACGCCTTCATCAATATTTATTGCTCTTCGGATGGTTTCATTTTGCTTCCAACTTGCCCGGCCACCTATCACGGATGGTAGATGTACAATCAACGCTGCAGAAATAGACCTTGTAGCACTTTCCCAAAAATAACTAGGGGTATGATCAACAGCATAGTAATCAATCTTATCAACTGATATGATTGGGTTTTTAAAAGTGGTCGGCTTTGCAAAATAAAAACCCATTCCTCCATCACAACTCACATCAATAATTAATGTGCCAGGGTTGAGCCTGGACTTTTCATCCTCGTTCACAAAATTGATAGGATGATCCGTATCTTGATAGGTTCCATTAATTATTATTTCAGACTCATTGATCAAATCCAACAATGATCGTTCTGATCCGTCATGTTCAACAATAAGCAGCCGGGGTTCGCTCCCTTTTCCTTTTCTAATTCGAACATAGTTCACATCCAGCACTTCTTCTCTGACCATATGATCTGGTCTCTGAATACAAATAGTGATGTCTCTAAAACCATGAGCTTTTAATGCGTAAATAGCTCCCCGGCTAACTGCTCCAAAACTAAAAATTATTACCTTTCTTTGATTTCCATAATTGCCGTCTATTCCCTTTAGTTGAAGCGCATGTATGACAGCACTGTATCCGGCCAATTCATTATTTTTATAAAAGGTATGCCTACCCATTTGTCCATTAGGCCCCCAAACAAACATATCTTCGAACGCAATCAATGTCAGCTTTCTATCAATTGCTGTTTGTGTAAGAAGCTTTTGCTGTGCACAATGTGGATATCCCCACAAAATGCCACTTTCTTTCAATTCCTCTAAATCCGATAAGATCGGTTTGGCAATAATTACTGACCCAATATCGGATAATATTTCACTTCGGGAAGCGACACCTCCGGTTTGGTCAACGATTTCATCATCACTAATGTTGAAGGGAGCACCATAACCTTTCTCAAAAATAAGTTGTCTTCGGATGTATTCCGGAAGTCTTTTTAAATGCTCCGGATGGATAGGGACGCGTCTTTCATCTTCCTTTTTTGAAGTTCCGATAACACCCATTTTTAATAAAGTCATGTGAATCTCTTTTTGAATTGAAACAGATCGCAAGTTAATAAAAAAGGCGAAGCTTCAGAATAAGGATTCTAATTCAATTCGGAATTTAAGCCACTACGTGGGAAGTCAACTGATGCTGATTAAGAATTAACCTGCCTGGCGGTAGGCAGGTTAAGAGCATTCGAACATTTGAATAAGGAATTTAGAAATTGAATAGGTAGATATTAAAACCAATTGAGTGAGTTATAAGTTTTCCATGATTTCAAAGTTCTACTATTCACTTGTTCTATTATTCTTTTGTTCTTCAATAGGGTACAATTACAACTACTTAATTATTGTTAATATGTTAGCGTTAGTTGCTTCTTAAGAGCATAGTAGTCAGGCATCAAAGAGAACAAAAAAACTTTGAGAGATACGTATCCGATCTTAGATGCTAAAGCCTGCTGGATATATATCCATGTGGCAGTAAATATCATTAAACGTATCGAAAGTCCCCTCGATTCCTTAAATTTAAATCAAAAGATATAATAGAAATAAAACCCACGGGGTTTAGGGAATTGTTGTAGCGAATTAAAAATAACGAGAACAAATAATTATTAACTTAAAATTTAAAAAATATGAGAGTTTTTACAAAAGTAATTGCAATCGCGTGTGTTATGTCATTTATGTCAATTCAAGCACAAGTACAAGCACAAGATGAAAAAAAATTGGTGTCTGGAAACTCCTTTAATGTAGGCATTCCAATAGGTAATATGGAAAGTAGATATGACCTTGGGTTAGGAATTTATGGGAATATTGACTATAATTTTAATAAGTTTTTAACCGCAAGATTTGACCTTGGTTGGAATACTTTTGATGGACCAGACGTAACAGACCCAAATACTGGTTTTGTTGAAGATGTGCAAATGGATGTTTGGGAGTTTACAGGTGGATTAAGAGCAAAATTAAGTGTTTTCTACGTTGAAGCACGGGGTGGATATTTTACAGGAGTTAGCTCTTGGGGTTTTGTTCCTGCTGTTGGAGTCCGGTTAGGCAAATTTGACATTCAAGGAAATCTTACCGTTGCTGGTGATAATCATTGGGGAGCAGTTCGTTTAGGTTATTATTGGGGAGGTCAATAACTCGCTACAACATTCGCTATGCAGGCATGCCGGCAATAAGGTATGGTGACAAATCGAGGAAAAATACTAACTTTAATAAACGGGTGATAGTTACGAGTTTCGAATTCTCGGCACGCCTCATAGCTTAAACCGTTGTGGGTAATGCAAGAAAAGAAACAGCAGAATGAGAAAACAAGAAGAAATTAGGGAAAATATTTTTAAGATTGTTCAAACATTTTTGAAAAATCCACCTTTGATTGTTTGGGGTTCAGGAGCAACTATTTCTTTTGGCTTACCGAGTATGTTTGATTTAAACGAAGAATTGAAATCCCAAATTGAAGATTTTAACACAACAAATGAAAATTTAGAAATAGAACTTGGGAAAGATAAGTATCAAGATAAAATGCCTCAAATTAAAAAAGTGATTTGGGAAAAAATTAATCAAGCAGACATTTCTGTTTTAGAAAAATTATCTCAAACAGTACAATTGAATTTAACGGGATAAAATTATTGATTGAGAAATTTATCGAAGCCCACCCAAAAGTTGTAAATGTTGTAACAACAAATTATGACAGAGTTTTAGAACACATTATATCATATCACAACTTTCCATATACAGACGGTTTCAATGGTAAAGTACTTTCGATATTTGATGAAACTGAATTTAAGGACAAAGAGATAATTAATTTAATTAAAGTACACGGCTCACTTAATTGGTTTGATGTTGATGGTGAAATTCGTTTTTTGTCTTCTATTTCAAAAGACGAAGCACCTAAAATAATTGCCCCAGGTAAAAACAAATATCAAGAGGCTTATAGTAGTCCATACCGTGAATTAATACAAAAGGCAGATGATTTAATTAAAATTGCATCAAGTTTTCTTGTTGTTGGATTTGGCTTTAATGATGAACATTTAACACCAAAAATAAAGGCGAAAGTAAAAAAAGGAACACCGATAGTTTTAATTACTAAAAAGGTTTCAGATAGCAGTTATAAAGAATTAAAAAATGCTGAAAAATATATATTTCTTGAAGAAAGTGAAAACGGAAAAACAAAAGTTACATACAAAGAAAATAGTACAACAGATAAAATAGAAATCGAATTAGAAGGCGATTTATGGCAACTAAATAATTTTATGGAGATCATATAATTATGGATACAGAAACATTAATTGGAAAGGTTCAGAGCGTTGATACAGGTAATATATCTGTAAAAGTTGACAAAGAAGAATTGTTAAATAGCGTACAGGTTAATCAAATTGTACAAATACGTTCTACAAAAACAGGTGAAAAAATAATTGGTCTTATTTCCAAAATAATGAGAAAGGCTGTTGCTGATAAAATTGATGAAAGTAGCGAGCCTGATTTTATAGTTGAAAATATCATAAAAGTAAATTTAGTTGGAACATTACTTGAAAAAAGTGGAACTGATAATAATGTATTCAAAAGAACATTAAACACTGTGCCAAGTATTGATGCTGATTGTTTCCTTTTGCAGGGAGAAGGATTATCTAAGTTTATGAATATCATTTCATCAAATAGTGAAAATCCTCTTAAAATTGGGAAATACACTATTTCGGAAATGTCTGATGCCAATCTTGACGGAAATAAGTTTTTAGGGTTACCCATTTAGATCGCATTTGATTTAATCATTGCATAGCTCACAGGTTCATGTAGTACACATCTTTCAATAATTTTATCTAAGATTGAAATCCTATGATTTCTCCGGTTAAACCTAAAAAAATATTCATCA
>JAJRQT010000021.1 GCA_024280115.1 Bacteroidota bacterium
CTCATTATTTTTGGTTCAGAAATGGAAAAGCTAAAAGTTAGTTCGAAATCCATCAGAAATCAGAAAATTAAGAGTGCAATAAAATATTAAAATAATTATATTGCAAAAACGAGAGATGCGTTTTCTTAGTGACACTATCTAAGCTATATATTGGGCAATTGCCGCGCTATTTATCTATTACAAGCCAGGCATGGTAAAGAGAAAGAAACAAATAAATCAGCCGGTGTTGAGACGCCCATCACCTTTGCCGACTATAGTGAAATGCTGACCAATTTTAAATTGGTCAAGGAATCTGATGCTTTTGAAGCCCATCGTAAAATGTCTCAAAGCGGCGGTTATTTTCAAGCTGTTTGGGAGAGGGAATAAATGAGATATTTTCATCCCTTTGGACAAGAACATTTATTGGGAATGAACAACTTTTACAATATTAAACCTCTCCAATTTGAAAAAATCACATGACTCTAAAAAGTCTTTTGTAGTAGTTCGGCTACAATTCAAAAAATTTAACATTTTTTAACATTTCAGTAAAATGCTGGTGCAAACACAGGAAACCTGTTGAAAAGCCGTAATTCTAGGTTTATTTGAAAATATTCACTTTTATCTTCATAAAGCTTTATGAAGGTATGTTGAATTTTTAAACCTTCATTGCTATACTTGCAAGTTGAAAAATTAAACATCAAAAAATGGCAATACTTATTGAAAATCTCACGAAAGTTTATGGCGATCAAAAAGCCGTGGATGATATCTCATTTGAGATAAAAACCGGTGAGGTTGTCGGATTTCTCGGACCTAATGGCGCGGGGAAAAGTACAACAATGAAAATGATCACATGCTACATGGCGCCTACAAAGGGGAAAATCTTACTCGAAGGGCTTGATGTTGATAAAGATCCGGGAGAGATCAAAAAAAGAATTGGTTATTTGCCGGAAAATAACCCTCTTTATTCGGATATGGCCATCATTGATTATTTGAAATTTTGCGCCGATATCCAGGGAGTAGAAAAATCAATTGTCAATGAGCGGATACATAAGATGGTAGATTTGTGCGGTTTGAACCTGGAACGGCACAAAAGAATTGGAGAACTCTCCAAAGGATACCGCCAACGCGTAGGCCTGGCTCAGGCGATGATCCACGATCCTGAAATATTGGTCCTTGATGAGCCCACTACCGGACTGGATCCGAACCAGATAATTGAGATCAGGAAGTTGATCAAAGAGCTTGGCAAAGAAAAAACAGTGATTCTGAGTTCACACATCTTATCGGAAGTGGAAGCTACCTGTGACCGGATCCTGATTATAAACAAGGGAAAGATCGTAGCTGATGGAACGTCGGAGACGCTGCGTGGACAAGCTCAAGGCAAGGAACTCATAAAAGTGCAAATTGAATCATCGAATGGAGCAGACGTTAAAAAAATACTTCTCGGCCTGGCATCAGTTGAATCTGTGAAAAAGCTGGAAGAAAAAGAAAATTATTTCCTTGTTCAAAGCAAACCGGAGCATAAGTCTAGAAAAGAAGTTTTTGATATCTGTGTTAAAAATAAATGGTACCTGATGGAAATGATGGGTATCGAAACCAAATTGGAAGATGTATTCCGTGAGGTGACTAAATAAGAGAATAATTGAACAGTAGAATAATTGAATAAAAGAATAATAGAATAAAAAGTTGATTTCCATTTTTGTAAAAAGTATCCAATCTGCTTCTATTTCTCATTTACAAACATATTCTTAATTCATAATTCAAATGTTCTATTGTTCCAAATTCAGATTACTTCAAAAGATTATTGTATTAAATTAAATTAAAAAAAATGAGAAGCATTTGGGTTATCACCAAAAGAGAGTTGGCCTCGTACTTTGATTCACTCATTGCATATGTGATGATCATCATCTTCCTGGGTCTGAGTGGCTTTTTTACCTGGCTGTTTGGCAGCAATGTATTTTTAATAGGCCAGGCGGATTTACAGGTATTTTTCGGCATCAGTTATTGGACGTTGTTTTTCTTTATCCCGGCCATTACAATGCGGTCAATTGCGGAAGAAAATAGCTCTGGCACTATAGAATTATTAAGTACAAAAGCCGTGTCTGACTGGCAGATTGTTGTTGGAAAATTCATGGCGTCTTTATTATTATTGGTTATTGCACTGGCTTGTACCATACCCTATTACATCACTGTCGCGAAACTTGGCAATGTAGATCATGGGGCAATCATCGGAGGGTATTTTGGTTTGTTGCTCATGAGTGCTATGTATATCAGTATTGGTATTTTCTCCAGCAGCTTAACTAACAATCAAATCGTTGCATTCCTGCTTGCACTTTTTATTGGTATATTTTTCCATATCCTCTTCCAGCTTATGGCATCTGGGTCAACGGGAATGATTGGTTCAATTATGGATTATCTGAGTGTAAGAACTCATTTTGAGTCACTTAGCAGAGGTGTAATTGACACGCGAGATTTAATTTATTTTGGAAGCTTTATTTTGGCCGGTTTGGTATTATCTCAAACCATGCTATCGAAGCGAAACTGGCATAATTAGGAGCACAAAAAGCAAATATAAAATGAAACGAAGTAAAGTAATATCCCAGGTTTTAATATTTATTGGCATTCTGGTGGTCATAAACCTGATTTCTGAAAAACTATTTCTCAGGCTTGATTTTACAGCCGACAAGAGATATACCTTGAGTGACGCCACTAAGGACATATTGGAAGATCTCGATGATGTGATCACTGTCACTGCCTATTTCACGAAAGATCTCCCCCCTCAATTACAAAAATCCAGGAAGGATTTTGAAGACCTTTTGATAGAATATGACAACAGGTCTGGAGGAAACGTAGTTTATGAATTCGTCAATCCAAACGAAAATGAGGCGGAAGAGCAAAAGGCGCAGCAGAAAGGCATAAGCCCCGTCATGATCAATGTAACTGAAAAAGACCAGGTGAAGCAAATGAGGGCATATCTTGGTGCGGTTTTGCAAATGGGTGAAAAAACAGAGATTATTCCAATGATACAGCCGGGAGCTGGGATGGAATATTCATTGACGACATCCATCAAGAAAATATCTGTACTCGATAAACCTAAGGTGGCTTTTCTTCAGGGCAATGGCGAACCTTCGCCTAATGCCTCCGTTCAGGTTCTTCAGCAATTGTCTGTGTTGTATGATGTAGAGCCCTATACCATCACGGATACTGCAGACATTCCTGCTTATTTTAAAACCATTGCGATTATAAATCCTACAGATACATTTCCACAAAGTCATTTTGCGAAGCTGGATAAGTACCTGAGTACCGGCGGGAGTATATACTTAGCCTACAGCAATTTGCAATCTGACTTGCAATCCCAGTCCCTAAATGCACTTCCTGATATTGGCATTATGGGCTGGCTTGCAGATAAAGGCATTACTATGAACAATCAATACGTGATTGATGCAAATTGCGGTGCGGTGACTGTCAGACAGCAGAATGGACCATTCGTCATGAATCGTCAGATCGAATTTCCATATTTCCCCATCTTGTCCAAATTTTCAGAGCATCCTGTTGCTAAAGGTCTCGAGGGCGTGATCATGCCATTTGTAAGCTCGATCTCCTATTTACCAAAAGACTCCACAGTCCATATGCAACCGCTGGTATTCTCTTCAGATAACTCTGGTGTAGTAAATGTCCCTGTTTTTATCGACATAGAAAAGCAATGGTCAGAAAGTGATTTTAATGCCCCGAGCCAGGTAGTCGCCATCGCTGCTGAAGGCCCGCTATCAGGCGCTGCCAACTCAAAATTGGTCGTAATAGCCAATGGATCTTTTGCAGTAAATGGGGAAGGTCAGCAACAACAGCAGGTGAATCCTGATAATGTGAACTTAGCCTCCAATGCAATTGACTGGCTGTCTGATGATACAGGTTTGATTGAGTTGAGAACTAAGGGAATTACCTCCAGGCCTCTGGAGCAAATTGATGATGCCGAAAGGAATATTTACAAATATGGCAATGTAGTGTTACCAATTCTTTTGATGATTGGTATTGCACTTTTCAGACGCCAGCGATATGCCCGAAAGCGCCAATCGTGGATACAAGGTAATTTTTAATGATAATACTAAAATCTAATTAACAATGTTAAAGAACATTTCAAGCATAAAACTAATTGGTATTCTGGCTACCCTTGTGCTCGTTTATCTTGGATTTGAATTTTTTGGAGGAAAATCCAGAAGTAAATCCTTCAAGTCTGAATTGGTAAAGATTGATACTGCTAAAGTTTCAAAATTGATTATTGAATCAAAAGGTGAAAACCTGGAATTGCTCAAAGAAAACAATAAATGGAAAGTATCCATTGGAGGAGGCAGGTATGCTGAGGCGCAGAAAAGTAATGTCAGGAGCACATTAGGAACACTATTGACCATCAAGCCCTCCAGGATTGCCGCTAAAAATCCCGAAAAATGGAAAGATTACCAGGTTGATTCTGCGGGGACAAGAGTACAGGTATTTGAAGGAGGCAAGTCCACTCTCGATATTGTAATTGGTAGATTCGGCTTTAATCAGCAGGCCATGCAACAGCAACAGCAAATGATGATGGGTGGCCGTGGTGGCATGCAGCAGTTCTTCAGCTATGTACGTTTGGAAAATGAGGACGAAGTTTATGTGGCCGACAATTTCATGGGGATGTCCATCAACTCTGATGCAAGTGGCTATAGAAACAAACAATTGCTTTCCTTAACCACAGATTCCATTGCTGAAATCCAATTTAATTATCCAGCTGACAGTGGGTTTGTCTTAAGCAATGCAAATTCGAAATGGATGATTTTCGGAGCTAATGTAGATTCTACGGCAATAGCAAGTTACCTTAGTGATATCAGGTATTTAAGCAATTCTAATTTTGTAGATGACGTGCCTTCATCGGCTTTAGTTTCACCTACAGTAAGTATGAATATAAAGCAAAACGGGAATGTGGATATTATAATAAAAGCATTTCAGCATCCCGTGCACAAGTGGATCATCAATTCTTCTGAAAACCCTTTAGCATACTTTACGGATGAAGAATTAGTAAAGAAATTGTTTATTGGAAAGGAAAAATTGGAAAATCCTTCCTGAAAGTTTAAAAACGTAAAAAATATTACATCATAAAGGCTTGCCCATAGGCAGGCCTTTTTTATTTGATTACTTATTTATAAAAAATCGTATTAATTTTCAATAATAGAACATCCGGATATTTTTATTAACTGACAATGAAAAAGTTAAGTCTGTTTTTTTATCTTCTATTTACATCGTTTTTAAACGCATTTGCCCAGCCTGCCAACGACAACTTTGCAAACGCAATAGATGTAAGTAGCGTTTTAAATAACTGTTCTGCAGACGCAGCTTATACTACTATTGGAGCTACGCCAGATTTAAATGCCGGTTCCTGTTGGGATAATTCCGGACCGCAGTTAAATGTATGGTTTAAGTTTACAGCACCAGCCTCTGGAGAAATTAAAATTACAATTGATGTTGAAGGTACTAAGGGGACTCAAAGAAGAACCCAGGTTGCATTGTGGCAGAGTGATGGAATTTCGGAGGTAGCCTGTAACAGATTTACCTATGAAGGATCTCAGGATGTGGTAATGGGAGCTACAGGACTAACACCCGGAAATACCTACTATTTCTCGGTGGATGCATTTGATATCAATTACGATGGAACTTTCACGCTATGCATAGAAGATGCTGTGGATTATGATTTTTATGAGGGGGCTGTTGATGTAACGGTAATTATCAACAGTTGTTCTGCTGATGAGGCATATACAACAGTTGGCGCTTCACCCGATAGAAATGCTGGTTCTTGCTGGGACAATGCAGGTCCTCAGCTCAACAGATGGTTCAAATTTACAGCTCCTGTTTCTGGTGAAATTAACATTAAAGTTGATATTGCTGGCGCTAAAGGAACGCAAAGACGAACACAGGTTGCTCTATGGCAAAATGATGGAATTACGGAAGTTGCTTGTAATAAATATAAAGCTGCAGACTTTGATGATGTAGTGCTTGTGGCAGTCGGACTTACACCCGGGGATACTTACTACATTTCGGTTGACGCTTTCGACACTAATTACGATGGGACCTTTACGCTCTGTTTAGAGGATACCATAGATTATGACTTCTATGAAAGCGCCATTGATGTAACTTCAATTATCAACTCATGTTCTACCGATGAGGCCTATACCACAATTGGCGCCTCTCCCGATAAAAATGCTGGCTCCTGCTGGGACAATGCCAGTCCTCAACTCAACAGGTGGTTTAAATTTACGGCTCCCGCTTCTGGAGCGATAAAAATTACGGTTGATGTTGAAGGAACTAAGGGCACTCAAAGAAGAACTCAAATGGCATTATGGCAAGATGATGGGATTTCGGAGGTAGCCTGTAACAGATTTACCTATGAAGGATCTCAGGATGTGGTAATGGGAGCTACAGGACTAACACCCGGAAATACCTACTATTTCTCGGTGGATGCATTTGATACCAATTACGATGGAACTTTCACACTATGCATAGAAGATGCTGTGGATTATGATTTTTATGAGGGGGCTGTTGATGTAACGGGAATTATCAACAGTTGTTCTGCCGATGAGGCCTATACCACAGTTGGCGCTTCACCCGATAGAAATGCAGGTTCCTGCTGGGACAATGCTGGTCCTCAACTCAACAGATGGTTCAAATTCACCGCTCCTGCCTCTGGTGAAATAAAAATTACAGTTGATATAGCAGGCGCTAAAGGAACACAAAGAAGAACCCAGGTTGCTCTATGGCAAAATGATGGAATTTCAGAGGTAGCTTGTAATAAATATACAGCCGCTGACTTTGATGATGTAGTAGTTGTTGCGGTTGGGCTGACCCCCGGAAATACTTACTATATTTCAGTGGACGCTTTTGACACTAATTACGATGGGACATTTACACTCTGTTTAGAAAATACGGTAGATTATGACTTCTATGAAAGTGCCATGGACGTAACTTCAATTATCAACTCCTGTTCTGCCGATGAAGCTTATACTACGATTGGAGCCACTCCCGATAAAAATGCGGGCTCCTGTTGGGATAATGCCGGTCCTCAACTCAACAGATGGTTCAAATTTACAGCTCCTGCCTCTGGTGCAATAAAAATTACAGTTGATGTTGAGGGTACTAAGGGCACTCAAAGAAGAACTCAAATGGCATTATGGCAAGATGATGGGATTTCGGAGGTAACTTGTAACAGATATACCTATGAAGGATCTCAGGATGTGGTAATGGGAGCTACAGGACTGACCCCAGGAAATACCTACTATTTTTCAGTGGATGCATTTGATACCAATTACGACGGAACTTTTACACTATGCATAGAAGATGCTGTCGATTATGATTTTTATGAGGGGGCTGTTGATGTAACGGGAATTATCAACAGTTGTTCTGCTGATGAGGCCTATACAACAGTTGGCGCCTCACCCGATAGAAATGCTGGTTCTTGCTGGGACAATGCTGGCCCTCAGCTCAACAGATGGTTCAAATTCACAGCTCCCGCTTCAGGTATAATTAATGTTAAAGTTGATATTGCTGGTACTAAAGGAACTCAAAGAAGAACACAAGTTGCCTTATGGCAAAATGATGGGATTTCAGAAGTAGCATGTTACAAATATACCGCTTTTGATTATGATGATGTGGCGCTAGTAGCTGTAGGATTAATCCCTGGTAACACCTACTATATTTCAGTAGATGCTTTTGATACAAGTTACGATGGAACATTTACACTCTGTTTAAAAGATACTGTAGATTATGATTTTTATGAAGGCGCTGTTGATGTAACTGGAATTATCAACAACTGTTCTTCCGATGAGGCCTATACTACAATTGGTGCCTCAGCCGATAGAAATGCAGGTTCCTGCTGGGACAATGCTGGTCCTCAACTCAACAGATGGTTCAAATTCACGGCTCCTGCCTCTGGTGAAATAAAAGTCACAATTGATATTGACGGCACAAAAGGAACCCAAAGAAGATCTCAGGTTGCTTTATGGGAAAATGATGGAATTACGGAACTATATTGTAATAAATATACCACATCTGACAATGATGATGTTGTAGCTGTAGCTGTAGGGCTAACCCCTGGAAATACTTATTATATATCAGTTGACGCATTTGATAATAATTACGATGGAACTTTCACACTATGTTTAGAAGATGCTGTAGATTATGATTTCTATGAAGGCGCACTTGATATTACATCAATTATAAACTCCTGCTCTGCCGATGCTGCTTACACCACTATTGGTGCTACTCCAGATAAAAATGCAGGCTCTTGTTGGAATAATTCCGGACCCAAGTTTAACCGTTGGTTTTCTTTTACTGCAAACACCACAAATATTAAGGTAACTGTCGATCGTGGTGGCGTTAAAGGTTCGCAAAGACGAACTCAATTAGCCCTTTGGGAAAATGATGGCACCACCGAGGTGGCCTGTAAGGTATATGCTTTTACCGATGAAGATGCCATTCTCGAAGTAGTCGGTGGTCTTACTATTGGTAATACTTACTACATATCCGTTGATTCCTATAATACCGGCTACTATGGCTCTTTTACCCTCTGTTTGGCAGATAATGATGTATCATATGACTATTATGAGGGCGCTATTGAGATTGCTGATCTAAATAATTGGTGTTCTGCCGATGCAGCTTATACTACCGTGGGTGGCACTAGTGATAAGAATGCCGGTTCTTGTTGGAATAACTCAGGTCCCAAGTTTAACCGCTGGTTCTATTTTATTGCAACTACAACAAGTATAGCAGTTACTGTTGATCGAGGTGGTGGTAAGGGAACTCAAAGACGAACACAAATTGCTCTTTGGGAAAGTGATGGTATTACCCAAAAAGCCTGTAAGGTATATGCTTTTACCGATGAAGATGTACTTCTTGAGTCCATTGAAAATCTTACGATTGGGAACACCTATTATATTTCCATTGATTCCTATAATACCGGCTATTATGGCTCATTTACCTTATGTGTTAATGATAAACCAGGATATGACTTTTATGAAGGGGCGATAGAACTCACCGATCTAAATGGTTGGTGTTCTGCTGATGCGGCTTACACTACTGTTGGTGCTACACCTGACAAGGGTGCCGGCTCTTGCTGGAATAACGCCGGGCCTCGATTTAACAGATGGTTTATGTTTACTGCCGTTAGTGCAAATGTTACTATAACTATTGATAGAGGTGGATCTAAAGGAACACAACGAAGAACTCAACTTGCTCTTTGGCAATCAGATGGTACCACGGAGGTTGACTGTAACCGTTATGTTGGAACTGATGATGATGTCTCGATATCAAATTCCGGATTAACCATTGGAAACATTTATTATATATCTGTTGATTCCTATAATACTGGTTATTATGGAAGCTTTACACTTTGTATTGACAATATTGACGAAATTTATTATTCAATAGGTAATGGCCCATGGAACAATGGTACTAAGTGGTCATATATTGGTCATGGTGGAGCTGCGGCTGGAAATTATCCAAAAGTAGGAGATGTTGCCTATATTGAAGGCAATGCTATTATCCTTACAGGTAATGAAACATGCGCTGAACTCAATATGAATGCTGCTACAAGCACCACTGAACTGAATATTAATAATGGTACATTGATTGTTCAAGGACGGGTTAGTATCACCAACCCCGGAAATAATATTAATTCCACGCTTTCAATAAAAAATAGTACTTTTTCAGTCAATGACGATCTCACTATTAATCGAAATGGAGGTACGGCTACAATAGATTTGTTAGTTGATAATTCTACTGTCAACATTAATAAAGACCTGATAGTTTATTCCACAGCAGGCACTAATTCAAACACCATTGATGTGATAAAAGGAGGATCAATTACAATAAATGAAAATGTACTCTTAAGCAATTCAGGTGGGCCAAAAACGGCAATAAATGTTGATGCATCTTCCCTGACAATTAACAAAGACCTTACTTTTTCTGCTTCAGCTGATGATAAGAATGAGATTGCTCTCGTAAGCTCAGCTGTATTGAACCTGAAAAAGGATGTATTAAGAGGTACTCCGGCCTACGGTATATTAAATTGCGCAACAGGTACAACCGTTAATTTTAACAGTACCGATTACCTTCAGGTATTCCCACACTCTACGGGTAGCGGCACAGGCGATACCTTTACTTATCAAAATGTGGTAATTAATAATACACGGATAACTTCACCCCAGCTTACACTGGATGGCGCCGTTACTATAAATGAAAGCCTTACCTTAACAAATGGTGAAGTTCTTACAACCGCATCTAATTTACTCAACATTGCTTCAGGAGCAACGGTGAGTGGCGCCTCGCAAGCAAGCTTTATTGACGGCCCGATGAAGAAAATAGGTGCTACAGACTTCGAATTTCCTGTCGGGGATAATAATTTCTGGCAACCCATTGGTATCACCAACCTCACCGGTGATGCTTCAACAGGATTTACCGCAGAATATTCTTATTCTTCGCCAACAAATACTCTGTCAATTAAAGACCAGGGCCCTGGTGCCACATTAAATAATGTGAGCACACTTGAATACTGGGATTTAAGCAATACAGGAACAGCTTCAAACGCTGATGTGACCCTGCATTGGAAAAATCAATCGAGAAGCCAAATCAACGATTATGATGATCTGGTCATTGCGCATTATGACGGAGCAGAATGGGAAAGCCTAGGCCAAAGCAGTAGAGTAGCATCTGACCCGGGAAGCATAACCGTTGCCAATGTAAGCACCTTTAGTCCATTTACATTTGGATCATTATCAAATCTTGTGAATCCGCTTCCCGTAGAACTGGTTTCATTTGACGGTAAATATAATGGGAATACGGTGGAGTTGGAATGGATTACTGCTTCTGAACTGGACAATGATTTCTTTGATATAGAAAGATCTTCTGACGGGCTAACTTTTTCAAATATCGGACAGCTAGCTGGTATGGGAACAAGTACGATTAAAAATATCTACAATTTCCATGATGAATCACCGATCTTTGGAATTATATATTACAGACTAAAGCAAGTGGATTTTGACGGGGAATTTGAATATTCCAAAGTAATATCCGTTGACATCCCGTTGGCTAAAAATATTGAGTTGAAAATTTATCCAAATCCTTCTAAAACAAATACCAACATCAGCTATGTGCTTCCGGAAAAAGCCAGGGTGCAAATCGTAGTTAATTCAATTACGGGCGCACAGCTAAAGGTATTGGTTAATGAGGTCCAGGATCCGGGCGCTTATAGCATCCCATTTAATTATAATAAAAGTGGCATATTGATTCTTCATTTTAATTTCGGTGGACAGGTAATGGCAGAAAAAATAATAAAATATTAAACACCATTATTCACCAGGTCTTTTTTCAAATAAAATAAGGCCTTATATTATTGGTTTCATTGCTTGTGCGAGATGCTGCTGTACAACTATTTGGAAATTCAAATTATCCAATAGATTAAATGCTACATCAATATCGCATTGTGAAAATTGAAACATAAATTTAATTCTTATGAATACACCCAACTACCTTACTTATCCTACCCAAAAATTAATAGGATTCCTCATTCTGCTTACGACGATTTCCTGTGTGGATAAAAGGAATAATCGCAGAATGGAAGAAGCAACTTTTAGCTTTCAGCATATAGTGATTGATTCTTCAGGAGTACATAATCCGTGGGCAAAGATAGCTGGAGATATCGATGGTGATGGATCTGTTGATATCATCATCGGAGGGCAAAAAGGACCCCTGGTATGGTACAGAAACTCTGACTGGCAACAATTTGAAATTTCTGAAGGTGGTTACGATACTGTTGACGGTGAAACCGGTGATATTGATGGAGATGGAGATCTTGATGTTGTAATGGGTGGGTTATTCTGGTATGAAAATCCCGGAACATTAAAAGATAATCCCAATGCATTGTGGAAAGTACACCAAATTTCTGATCACCCAACACACGATGTGGAACTTGCCGATATCGATGGCAACGGCCACCTCGATGTAATCACAAGAAATCAATCTGATTTTGGCACCATGAAGGGAAATACCATCCATCTGTGGAAAAATAATGGTAACGATCAATGGGAAGAACAGATCCTGGAATGCGACCACGGCGAAGGCCTACAAGTTATTGATCTGGATGGGGATATAGATGAAGACGTTGTAGCTGGTGGTTTTTGGTTTGAAAACTCTGGAGGTGGAAATTGGATAAAACACCATTTTACTAACTGGCACGCCAGCGCAAATCTTGCAGTAGCTGACTTTAATAATGACCGCCGAATGGATATTATTTTAACCCCATCAGAACTTAAAGGTCAATTTTACAGGATTTCCTGGTTTGAACAACCAATTGATCCAATTAACGATTCATGGCCGGAACATGCTTTGGCAGATTCTATAGATTGTGTGATACATGGTGTGGCAGCCGGAGACTTCAACGAAGATAATGCAATGGATATCGCTTATTCTAAAATGCACCAGGGACTTGATCCTGATGAGGTGGTTGTGTTAATGAACCTGGGGAAAGGCGCAAATTGGAATAAAATTGTGCTATCGGAAAAAGGATCGCACAGTATTGAAGCAGCAGACATTAACGGTGACGGCCTGCCTGATATTTTTGGCGCCAACTGGAGTGGTAAATATCAACCTGTAGAATTGTGGCTTTCCGGCAAGAAATAGTTTAATTCAATTGATTTGAAGGTCGGGGAAAAAAATTGGAAGTGTTAAGATAGCAACTTCGTCCAAGCGATAATTGGCTAACATATACGTCCTCTTTAACACCTAAAAAATAAATTGACAGACCCGTAACGATGAGGCCCGAGAGAGATTAAATCCCCACCCTTAAGAAAATATGATACATTGGCTCCAAAATGGCGTGAATTGTAATTTATACTTGCGGAATAGACAGCCAGAAGATTATTTACATCTTTATTTAAATTTAGTACTGATCCTTCCGATTGTTGAAGTGTTGCGTTGTAAGCCACCAATTTTACATTTGAAGAGAAATCAATAAAAAATTCAGTTTTAAATTTATTACCAGATATTGATGTATTATATGTTATAGAATTTGAAATAGGATTGAACCTTCCTATCCTCATTTTTGCCCCTCCCTGGTAATAGGCCTCCTCCGAGCCAATTGCGATATTATTTTCAAAAGTAAAATCCACATATTTTTTACTAAAACCCGGTTTATAATATGTCGCTTTGAAATTGATTCCGACTCTGTTTTGTACTTGATACATCCAACCTTTTAGTGCCTCATTACTTATTTTTTCGTGAAAATAATTCTGAACTTTCCCCGCAAAAGATGAAGGGCCAACTATACCAACCTCAACACCTAATTTTATTATGTTATTATCCGTGATTGTACTGATATAAGAGCCAAAATATAACCACCCCGCAAATGGTCTGTCATATTGATTAAATTCGGTTTTATTGCTATTACCTGGGGTGTATGCTTCCTGGCCTAATTCAAATTCGATGATTTTTATACTCCTCTCTGCTTTAAAAAGTCTGTCTAAACCGGAAAAAAATCTATTTGCATTTTCTATGCGCCTTCTATAAAAAAATTTTTGACCGAATGTATAGTATTTGTCGGTATTTCCGAATGGGACAAAAAAATCATTATCAATTCTAATTTGAAATTCACTTTTGATCCCATCAGTAGCCATGGATAGCATAGTGGAAACAATGATTATGATAAAGATACCAAGGAGCTTTTTCATATGCTTTACAATTATGAAATTGATGATTCATTCTGAAAACTCGGTTGTGAATTATTATCTGGATTTTATATTTGATTAGACGTTGTTTTTGGCAATCCTGACAACTAAAAGGAAAAATTTAGTGATTTTTTAATGTGCTGGTAGAAAATATTTCCTCAACAGTTTGATAGTAAACTAAAACTTATAGGAGATATATAAGCCTTTACTACCTGAATTGAACGACGGAGATATTGATAGTTTTTCGCTTAAATCCCTTTTCTTATGTAATTCGGGAATCAACCACCCAACAACCGCACCAAAAGCTACACCTGAAATCGTGTCTGTAGGAAAATGCCGACCACCTTCCACACGCAAATAACCCGTGACAATTGGAATAGTCACCGCAAAGGACCAAATCGCAATTTTATATCCGGATTTCATGTTTGGATGATAGTCATTCATCACTTTCGCGACATAGAATGAAAAGGCTGCAGTAAAAGAAGCATGTCCGGAAAAATAAGATAACCTGGCATTCGAATTAGTGCGCTCACTTAAAGGTACATTATCATTGTAGGCCAATGGCCTGCTTCTGTTAAAAGTATATTTTACTCCTGTAGTAATACCGTAGGTTATCGCTCCAACTTCTAAACCCATCACCAATAGTGCACCAAAATCAGTCCTGGTATGATGATTTGTTAAAAAAATAATAGGGAGAATGACAACTGCTGTTCGCAATAAATCACTTGTTTTCTGAGCCTCCGGGTCCCAGTTATAGGTTGCGGGGCGATCAAACGAATTTACATCCTGTCTATCCAACTGATTCAATTCATCTACGGTAAACGGCTTAGTGGTACTTGTTGACTGCATCAAAATCCCATAGGTTAATGAAGCTCCTCCTGCTATTATATATGGGATTTCAGAATGAAAATTTATTTTATAAGGATTCTCATTTAGGTGTTCCCCATCCTTACACAACGCGCAGGAATCATCCTTTTTACTTGATTGGGCCAGACCGTTGGTGACTAAATTAAAGGCTAATAGATATGGCAGAAAATATAATATGTATCTCTTCATAAAACTCTCATTACAAACATCTATAATTTACATTCATAATGTATTATAAAAGTTAAATTTTAAAACGGTTCCTTTCTTTTCACATTCCTTATCAGCAGGCTTCGCTCCTATAACTATCAATTTAATTATTTTCTACAAAACAGATATTTTGATTAGGCATCACCCAATTTCCCTACTTTCCCAAAACCAAAAAAAAGGTGAATTGTTTTATCAATAATACAAAGCCCACAGGATATATTTGTTAAATAGACGACGCTTTTATTGATCTTGACAGTGTCGGTGTATAATATTTGAAAAGTTATATTGATTTTTACAATGAATGTGAGTTGATGTTTTGATCCTTTCAAGTATAAAACAATACTCCCAACTGACGTAAGCATCTCGCTTGTGCCCCTTAAAACATTCGTTCCTCCTATCTCACCAATACAGGCAATCTTGTGCCTTATTTCATCAGAATATTCAATTTGATTATTCAATTGCATCTTATCCCATTAAGCATTATCTTTCAGTATTATGACCCAAAACCACCAGCATACCTCGTCGGCACACAGGCTCGCCGCCATCATGTTCACCGATATTGTCGGATATACCCGACTAATGGGGGAGGACGAGCAAAAGGCGATGCAGATGTTGAGGAAGAACCGCAAGATCCATCAATCTATTATTGAGAAATATCATGGCAAATGGCTCAAAGAAATGGGCGATGGCACATTGGCAAGCTTTAGGACCGCCAGCGATGCCGTGTATTGTGCCGGAGAATTGATTCAAGCTTGTGAGGCAGAAGAAATAAAACTACGCATAGGAATTCATGAAGGAGAAGTAATAGAAGAAGACGGTGATATTTTTGGAGATGGTGTGAATATCGCTTCCCGCTTGGAACCTTTAGCAGACCCTGGACAAATATTGGTTTCCGGACCAGTGCATCGAAATATTAAAAACAAACCTGGCATTTCAAGTACATTCTTCAAAGAAGCTGAATTGAAGAATGTAGATGATCCTGTTAAAGTTTATCAGCTTTCGGTTGAAGTAAGCAGGGTAAATTTTGAAGAGGATAGGAGAATTATCTGGATAAATAAAAAATCAGCATTGTGGGTAATTGTCATTGCTCTGATACTACTTATCGGCTATAGTTTATCAGATTATTTACAAATCAGCAAGTCTGAATCCTCCATTGAAATTGAAAAATCCATTGCCGTGCTACCTTTCAAAAATATGAGTGAAGGTGATGGAAACCTGGCTTTCAGTGATGGACAATGGGAAGCCATTCTTTCAAATATTTCACAAATTGCTGACTTGAAAGTGATCTCCCGCCAATCAATGGAACAATATCGTAAAAGTACCAAAACGGCGCGACAAATAGGCGAAGAATTGGGAGTTTCCTACCTTTTGGAAGGAAGCGTACAAAAGTACGGGAATCAAACAAAAATTACTGTACAGTTGATAAACGCCGAGAATGATATACAACTATGGTCCCATGGTTATACTCAGGAAATTGAAAATATCTTTTCCCTGCAAAGTGAAATTGCACTGAAAGTAGCAAATGAGTTGGAGGTGAGATTGAGTAAAAATGAAAGCGCTCAAATAAGCAATACACAAAATATTGATCCGGCTATATACGAATTATATTTGAGCGCTAAATATTTGAAAAATACTTATAATGACACAAGGGATAGTTCTTTACTTGCAATTGCGATTGAAAGATTTTCAGAAGTAATTCAAAAAGCGCCCAATTTCGCCGAACCGTATGTTGATTTAGCAATGTCATTTAGTGCATTATCTTTTAAAGAGTATCAGGATACTACAGTTTATTTATTAAGTAAGGCTCTTGAAATAGACGAAGGTAACGTAAACGCTCATTTGTATCTTGGAGAGTATTTTTTTTATACAAATAATGTTGAAAAAGGTAAAAATGAACTTGAGCGAACCCTTGAACTAGATCCCAACAATATGGCTGCGTTGGTAGATCTTGGATATATTTATGGGATTGCAAAAGATTTTAAAAAAGCCGCCCCTTATCTTTTCAGATTTATGCAGGTAAATCCATCAATGGAATCGGACAAATTTGAAGATCGATTATTTTATTATTCTGTTTTAAATACAATGTTAGGGTTACCCATTTAGATCGCATTTGATTTAATCATTGCATAGCTCACAGGTTCATGTAGTACACATCTTTCAATAATTTTATCTAAGATTGAAATCCTATGATTTCTCCGGTTAAACCTAAAAAAATATTCATCAATA